>NZ_JBFULC010000059.1:0-26181 GCF_056400525.1 Stenotrophomonas sp. P5_A9 | reverse complement strand
GCTCCACGCAGTGTTGGACATCACGTGGAGCCGGCCAGCGGCCGGCACTACCGATCGCGGGAAGCGGGCCGGTGGGCGGAAGGTGCCGATCATTTCTGGTACCGGCCAACGGCCGGTACCTATCGGTTTTCTTTCAGCGCTGCTTCTTGATCGGCTTGCCCGGACCGACGGTCTGTTCCAGCCAGCGCTCGCTCTCGGCCAGCATGGTCATGATCGATTCGCGTGCGCGGTAGGCGTGCGATTCGTTGGGCAGCATCACCAGCCGCGCGGTCCCGCCCAGGCCCTTGACCGCGGCGAACATGCGCTCGCTCTGGATCGGGAAGGTGCCGGAGTTGTTGTCGTCCACGCCGTGGATGAAGAGGATCGGGTCCTTGATCTTGTCGGCGTAGTTGAACGGCGCCATCTTCTGGTAGACGTCCTGCGCCTGCCAGTAATTGCGTTCCTCGGCCTGGAAACCGAACGGAGTGAGCGTGCGGTTGTAGGCGCCGCTGCGGGCAATGCCCGCCTTGAACAGGCGGGTATGCGCGAGCAGGTTGGCGGTCATGAACGCACCGTAGGAATGGCCGCCGATGGCGATGTGCTCGCGGTCGGTCACGCCCCGCCGCACCACTTCATCCACCGCCGCCTCGGCGTTGGCGATCAGCTGCGGCAGGTAGGTGTCGTTGGGCTCCTTGTCGCCTTCGCCGATGATCGGCATCGACGGGCTGACCAGCACCGCATAGCCCTTGGCCAGGAACGCCTGCGGGCCCCAGTAACTGATCGCGTTGAAGCGGTACGGCGAATCGGTGACCTGGCTGGCCGCGGCAGCGGTCTTGAACTCGCCCGGGTAGGCCCACATCAGCAGCGGCAGCGGGCCGTCCTTCTTCGCGTTGTAGCCCGGCGGCAGCATCAGCGTGGCGGTCAGGTCGACGCCGTCGTTGCGCTTGTAGCGGATCTGCTCCTTGCTCACCCCACGCAGCTGCGGCAGCGGGTGTTCGAAGCGGGTCAGCGCCCTCGGCGCGGTGTTGGCATCGGCCAGCGACTGCACGTAGAAGTTGGACGGCTCGTCGGGCGACTCGCGGGTCAGCAGCAGGGAGGTGCCTTCCTGGTCGAGCAGCGCCTGCGGCACCGCGTAGCCCGGGGCCTGCGAGTGGAACAGGCGCGTGGTCTGCTTGCTGGTGAGGTCGAGGCGATCCACGAACGGACGGTCGCCTTCGGGCGAGGCACCCTGCCCATACAGGAAGATGCTGCGGCCATCGGCGGTGATCTGCAGGCGCGAGCGACCGTTGACGTCGCGCACCATGCCCGGCTTGCCTGGATCGCTGTAGCGGTCCTGCGAGGAGCGCGAGGACAGCAGCTCCGGCGCAACGTCGGGCTGGTCCGGGGCGATCCGCCACTGCTTCACTTCGCGGTTCTTCCACCACGATTCGTTGAGCAGGGCCAGGTCGCCACGCCCCCACTGGATGCCGGCGTAGCGGCTGCCCAGCTGGGCCAGGGTCACCGGCGGTGTCTCGAACGGTGCCGACTGCATCATCACCGCATCGCGCACCCTGGCCTCGCGGTTGGGGTCACCGCCGTCCTGCGCTTCGGCCCAGACCAGCGTCGCCGGGGCGTCGGCGCGCCAGCCGATGTCGCGCACGCCGGTGGGCACCGCGTCGTTGCCGGTCGGCAGGCCTTCCACCAGCGGCAGCGTGCTGACCGTGTGCTCAAGCTTGCCATCGGCGGCGGACAGCACTTCGATACGGCGCGGGAAGTCGTCGGCCGGCACCAGGTAGGAATACGGACGCAGCACGCGCTCGGCCAGCATATGGCGGCCATCGGGCGAGACGCTCACGTCCAGGTAGACGCCGGCGGTGGACAGCGGCGTGGCCACCCCGTTGAGGGCGATCCGCGCCGGCTGCGCGCTGGCGTAGTAATCGAACAGGCGCGCATCGGCTTCGTTCTTGAGCAGGTCCTGGTAGGTGCGGATCGAGCGGACCCCGGCATCGGCCTCGGTCTGCTGGATCGCCGGACCGGCCGGGATGCCCCCGGCCGCTGGCGCCGGGCCCTGGCCTTTGAGCTGCTGCATCACCAGCAGCCCGCGGCTGTTGGGCAGCCAGCTGTAGCCATCGCCGAGGACGGTGTTCAGATCGGCCACCAGCCTGCGCGCGGCGCCGGCGGCGACATCGACGATCCACAGTTCGTTGGCTCCGCTGGCCGCATGCACCTGGTTGAAGGCCAGGTACTGCTGGTCCGGCGACCACGCCAGCGTGGCGATCGACAACGGCTGCGGCAGGCCGGTGATCTGGCGCTCCTTGCCGTCGGCCACGTTCATCAACCACAGCTTGTTGCCGAAGCTGAAACGGCTGAAGGCGTGGGTGGCCGGGTTGATGCGCAGCCCGGCCAGCTTCAGCTCCGGCTGGGCCACCTCGGCGATGGACGGCAGCGAGGGGGTCTGCAGCATCGCGGCGATATCGCGGCGCGGCGACAGGCTCAGGGTCGGTGCACGCGGGGCATCGACCACCGCCTGCAGCGCGGCCGAGGGCAGTTCGTAGCCCTGCTCGCCCTTGGCCGCGACCACCTGCGAGGCGGAGGTCTTGCCAGCCGGTGCCGCCAGTGCCAGCGGCGCAACCGCCAACAGCGCCATGCCCACGAGCAGGCTGCTCCAGCGCGCGCGGCGCCGACGATCATTGCGTGTCATCTTCGATCCCTATGCTGATGCAAACCCCGGACCTTAACAGCCGGGCGCAGATCGCCCCCCTGCCGTTGGTTGGGGGCGGCTGCCGATTCATGCCAATGCAGCGGGCCGCGATATACTGGGCGGCCCTCCACCGAGGGGCGCTGCGACCGTTCCGGACCCTGTCCGGCCGGCCAGGCTCGGTGGCCAGGATTGTTCCAACGGCGCCCGGCGATTGCGAGTTGTGCTGTCATGCGGGTGTCTGGTTGCCGACATCTCGCTTGACGAGCATGACTCGTCACTACCGGAGCTTACGAATGAATGCTGTTGCCAAGACCTTCTCCACCGAAGGTGATTACAAGATTGCCGATATCAAGCTCGCCGACTGGGGCCGCAAGGAACTGGACATCGCCGAGCACGAGATGCCGGGTCTGATGTCGATCCGCCGCAAGCACGCCGCCACCCTGCCGCTGAAGGGCGTGCGCGTGACCGGTTCGCTGCACATGACCATCCAGACCGCCGTGCTGATCGAGACCCTGAAGGACATCGGCGCCGACGTGCGTTGGGCGTCCTGCAACATCTTCTCGACCCAGGACCACGCCGCCGCGGCAATCGCCGCCTCGGGCACCCCCGTGTTCGCCTGGAAGGGCGAGTCGCTGGAGGAGTACTGGGACTGCACCCTGGACGCACTGACCTTCACCCTGCCCGACGGCACCCTGACCGGCCCGGAACTGGTGGTCGATGACGGCGGCGACGTCACCCTGCTGATCCACAAGGGCTACGAGCTGGAAAACGGCAGCGACTGGGTCAACGAAAAAGCCGCCTCGCACGAAGAACAGGTCATCAAGGACCTGCTCAAGCGCGTGGCCAAGGAGCGTCCGGGTTACTGGGCGCGCGTGGTCAAGGACTGGAAGGGCGTCTCCGAAGAGACCACCACCGGCGTGCACCGCCTGTACCAGCTCGCCCAGGCCGGCACCCTGCTGATCCCGGCGATCAACGTCAACGACTCGGTCACCAAGAGCAAGTTCGACAACCTGTACGGCTGCCGCGAGTCGCTGGCCGACGGCCTCAAGCGCGCGATGGACGTGATGCTGGCCGGCAAGGTCGCCGTGGTCTGCGGCTACGGTGACGTGGGCAAGGGCTGCGCCGCCTCGCTGCGTGCCTATGGCGCCCGCGTGGTGGTCACCGAGATCGACCCGATCTGCGCCCTGCAGGCGGCGATGGAAGGCTTCGAGGTCAACACCATCGAATCCACCCTGGGCCGTGCGGACCTGTACGTCACCACCACCGGCAACAAGGACATCATCCGCATCGAGCACCTGAGCGCGATGAAGGACCAGGCCATCGTCTGCAACATCGGCCACTTCGACAATGAAATCCAGGTCGATGCGCTGGTCGGTTTCCCGGGCGTGCAGCACGTCAACATCAAGCCGCAGGTGGACAAGTACGTGTTCCCGAACGGCAACGCGATCTTCCTGCTCGCCGAAGGCCGCCTGGTCAACCTGGGCTGCGCCACCGGCCACCCGAGCTTTGTGATGTCCAACTCGTTCGCCAACCAGACGCTCGCGCAGATCGACCTGTGGGCGAACAAGGACAGCTACGAGAACAAGGTGTACCTGCTGCCGAAGAAGCTGGACGAGGAAGTGGCGCGTCTGCACCTGGAAAAGATCGGCGTGAAGCTGACCACCCTGAGCCAGGAACAGGCCGACTACATCGGCGTGCCGGTGGAAGGTCCGTTCAAGCCGGAGCATTACCGCTACTGATCGGCCTGCCGATCCGGTTGCGTTGAAAAACAGACGGGCGCCGAAAGGCGCCCGTTTTCGTGGTGGCATTCCCTCAGTCCTGGCCGAAACACCTGCGGTCGTCGTTGAGGACGGCCTGACACTGCCCGGCGAAGTCCGCCTGCCAGCGCGACAGCGTGAATCCTTCCCGTTCCTGGAAAGACACCGTTTCGCCAGCAAGCACGTAGCAGCGGTTCTGCGACAGTCGCAGCGCCGTCAGGGCATTACCGGCGGCCCAGCATTCGTCGATGCAGGCCTGCATCAGCGCGTAATCCGGATTGGTCTTGGCGCCGCCGAAGGCGAAGCCCATCCGCTGCACCAGGGCGATCACCGGGTCGATGCTCGCCGGGGCAGCACGCAGAATGCGCAGCACCCCGGGCTCGGGAATGCCAAATGCCCAGTTGGCAAGCACGGCCGAACGTGCCGCATCGATCGCCGCATCGCGCTGCCCTTGCCGCATGTACTGGCTTGCCAGCAGCGCCCAGCCCTGCTGAAGCTCCGGGAACGCGGCGCATGCTGCGCGCAGCAGTTCAATGGCCTGCTCGACCTGCCCCGCCAGCACCTGCGCGCGCGCCTGCTCGAACTGCTCGGTTGGCGAACCGGGATCTTCGACCTCATGCTCGCCATACTCGCCCTCGTTCAATTCCAGCCAGTGCGAGAACACCTGCACCGAGGAATGGCGCAGTTCCATACGCCATTCGTCATGGAACATCTCGCAGACGAAAGGCGCATCTCCCTCACGCCCCAACGGCCAATACAGCCCGAAACAATCGCCGTTGCCAAGCGCGCCTTCCGCGATCGACACAAACCCCTGCGGGGGATACGGTCCGCGCGCCACATCACTGTCGAAGCTGAGCGCGTTGCATTGACCAGAGAGGCGCATGGGATCTTTCCAGACGGGAACGCCGCCATTATCGCCGCGATCGCAGTAGCCCCGGTCAAGGCAGCCGGCCCGCACCGCGTTACGATGCCCCCATGACCCCGGCCATCAACCTGCTCAAGAAGCACGGCATCACCCACAGCGTGCTGTCCTACCCACATGATCCCGATGCCGACTCCTACGGCGGCGAAGCGGTGCAGCAGCTCGGGCTGGACCCGGCGCAGGTGTTCAAGACCCTGCTGGCCAGCACCGAAAAGCACGAACTGCTGGTGGCGATCGTGCCGGTCAGCGGCACGCTGGACCTGAAGGCGCTGGCCGAAGCGGCCGGCTGCAGGAAGTGCGAGATGGCCGACGTGGAGCAGGCACAGCGCGCCACCGGCTACCTGGTCGGCGGGATCAGCCCGCTGGGGCAGAAGAAAAAGCACCGCACGTTCCTCGATGCCAGCGCGCAGGCGCTGCCCACGCTGCATGTGAGCGCCGGCCGGCGTGGGCTGGAGGTCGCAGTGGCACCGGCCGACCTGCTGCAGCTCACCGATGGCAGCTATGCCGCCATCGGTAGGACCCGCTGATGCGCTGGCCCTTCTCCCGGGCGCCAGCGGCCCCTACCGAAGGACCCGGCGCCCAGCACCTGCAGGCGCTGTTGTCGTCGGACCCCGACCGCATCTACAGCGCTGCCTGCGCCATCGCCCAGCTCCGCGATCCGGCCGAACTGGACGCGCTTGCGCCGTGGGTCGAACGCATCGGGCGCGCTACCGCACACATCGGGCTGGGCGGTGCAGTGTTCGCCAACAACCATCACCTGCAGTTCGCGCTGCGGCGGCTGCGCTTCTGGCGGGATCGGGCAGGTTGCCTGTGCGCGCTGTATCCGCACTACCCGTTCTTCGATCCGCGCCGCGAGGCCACCCGCGGGCACGTGGTCATCGATGCGGTAGGTGAAGCCGAGGGTGGATGGGGTGAAGCGCGTTCGGTCACCTGCGTGGACTGCTCGGCGCACTGGCTTGCCACCGACCGCGAGTACCACTACCCGTGGTGGGAGTGGACCTTGGCCGTTCCAACCGTTGAAGAAACCCCAGCGCATGCCTGAGTTCATCGCCACCGTCATCCACGTCGGCGCGGACGACGGCGTGCTGCTGGCCGGCCTGGCCGACCACGAACACGACACCCGCCGCTACCTGCTGCTGCAGAAGGCCGAGCATCCCGATGCGCAGGACATCGCCCTGGGCCTGGACGGCGTGCATGTCTGCCTGCACGCGCAGGCACGCTCGGCCTACGGCGGCATCCAGTCTGCGCAGCTCCCGGCCGGCGCACTGGTGCTGCACCTGGATGCCATCACCACCGATGCGCTGGGCCTGGCGGCTTCGCCGCTGCGCATCGCCCTGGCGGCGCCGCCGGAGGACGTTGCCGCATTCGCCGCGATGCTGCAGCGCATGGGCATCCCGGTCGACGCCTGATAGACCCGGAGTGGCACGCCATGCGTGGCGGCGTCTCGCACCGGCACCGCGTGCAGCCACCATGGGGTGGCTCTACCCGGGCAGGGCGGTTACGGCCGCCAGTTGGCGTTGCGCTCCCAGAACGCCACCGCACGCTGGTAGGCCTCGCGGTCCAATGGCACCCCGGAACCGCCCTCGTCCACCCCCAGCGCGTTGCGCATCATGGTGATCGGCGCCATCGGCACTTCTTCCGGCTCGGCGGTGTAGATGCAGCCGACGATGCCCCAGTCTGCATCGATCGGCGAGCCTTCCAGCGCGAGTTGTCCGGCGCTGTACAGGATCACCACCAGGTAGTTCGCGCGCGGCGACTCCACGCCCTCGAACCAGCGCACCAGCACCGGCAGCTCGTTGCGGTTGCGCGCCTCGTAGCCGGTGTGGAGCTGGTGGCGGTTGGCGTCGGTGATCGGCACGGTCAGGCAGCGCGTGGAGGTCCAGTTGTCGTAGACGAACAGCTTGCAGAACGGCGCATAGCCATCAAGCACCTTCAGCGGCGCGTGCGTGTTGAGATGCGCCTGGAACTGCTCGGCGGTGCAATCCTGGAGGGTGTTGCCGCGTGGGGTACGCGGGAACAAGCGGGGACGGGCGAATTCGGTAAGGATGATGGACATGGGGAACGCGGCAGCCAGAACAGGCGCAAAGGGTAACCGGTCGACCCGGCGGCCAATCCCCGATAGCCTATTTTTTACATTCATCGCGATGAAGCGATATGATATCCCCACACCCGTCGCCGCCGCCGCCATGACCGCCATCAGCTTCGAGTTCTACCCGCCCAAGACCGACGAGCAGCGCGCCCAGCTCGACCGTACCGCGAGCAAGCTCAAGGCCTTCTCGCCCGAGTACGTGTCGTGTACGTTCGGGGCCGGCGGCTCGACCTTGAGCTACACCTCCGAAACCGTCCGCCATCTCAAGCAGCACCACGGTTTCGAGGCCGCGCCGCACCTGTCCTGCGTGGGCGGCAGCCGCGAAGAGATCCGCGAACTGCTCAAGCTGTACCGCGCGATCGGTTGCCGACGCATCGTCGCCCTGCGCGGTGACCTGCCGTCGGGCATGGGCCACCCCGGCGACCTGCGTTACGCCTCGGACCTGATCAGCTTCATCCGCGCCGAGCACGGCGACGCGTTCCGGATCGAAGTGGGCGCCTACCCCGAAACCCATCCGCAGGCCAACGACGCGCTGCTGGACCTGAAGCACTTCAAGACCAAGATCGACGCCGGCGCGGACGCGGCGATCACCCAGTATTTCTTCAACGCCGATGCGTACTTCCACTTCGTCGACGCGGTGCGCAAGCTCGGGGTAACGGTGCCGATCGTGCCGGGAATCATGCCGATCTCCAACTTCAGCCAGCTTCGCCGGTTCTCCGAGCAGTGCGGTGCGGAGATCCCGCGCTGGATCGGCCGGAAGATGCAGGCCTTCGGCGACGATGCCGAATCGGTGCGCGCGTTCGGTGCCGAGGTGGTCGCCGGACTGTGCGAGCGGCTGGTCGCCGGTGGCGCGCCGGGGCTGCATTTCTACACGCTCAACCTGGCCAAGCCAACCACCCAGGTGCTCAAGCTGCTGCGCCCTTGAAGCACGCTCAAATCGCTTGCAGATAACGCTGGCACCGCTACGCTGCTGCAATGAAAGCACTCCTCCTGCCCCTGTTGTGCGCCCTGTGCCTGCCAAACCCGGCGTCGGCACAGGCGCAGCGCGTCAACCGTTGCACCAACGCCCAGGGCCAGACCGTGTTCACCGACCGCAGCTGCGATGCGCTGGGCGCTACCGCACGCATGCCCGCGCATGCACCGACGGTGGGCAACACCGGCATCTATCGCGCCGGCTGCGCGCGCCGGCTCAGCGAACTGACCGGGCAGATCCGCGATGCGGTCAGCCTGCAGGACGTCAATCGGCTGTCCTCGATCTACCTGTGGAACGACGTGTCCAACGCCACCGCCCGCCACATCATCGGACGGCTGGAATCGGTGGTGCAACGGCCGCTGGTGGATATCGCCCCGGTGTATCCGGCCAGCGATGAGAGTGCCGTGGCGGCGCCTGCCGCTGCGTCGGTGCCGGGTGGCGATGGGCAGCCGCTGGCGGAGGTCACGCCGCGCCGGCCGCGCCCGGTAGGGCTGCGGCTGGAGCAGACCCTGGGCAGCACGGCAACGCCGGCGCGCACGGTGTTCGGGCTGCGGCGGCAGTACGGGTGTTTCTGGATCACGTTGTAGCGGCGGTTGGCTGGGGTTGCCGGCCAGCGGCCGGCACTACCGGGTTGCGGGTTACAGGCGGCCGGCGGTCCGATCAGGCGGGCCACAGCGCCCGGATTGCAGCGATGCCCTGGGCGCCATGCCGGCGCGCCTCGCCGATGTCATCCGGATGCAGCCCACCCAGCGCGTACAGCGGCAGCGACACCTGTTCGCGCAGTCCTTCGAATGCCTCCCAGCCCAGCGCGCTCGCGCCGGGATGGCTGGGGGTGGCCTGGACCGGGCCGAGCACGGCGAAATCGCAGCCCAGCCGCTGCGCGGCCTGCAACTGCGCCAGATCGTGGCAGGACGCCGCCACCAGCTGTTCGGCTGGCAGCGGGCGCGCGTCCAGCTGCAGCAGCTGTTCGCCGCCCAGATGCACGCCAACGCCGAGCCGGCGGGCCAGTGCGATGTCACGGTTGAGCAGCCACTGCACGCGGCCGCGATGGGCCCCAATGGCCTGTTCGGCCAAGGCCACCCGTGCCGGGCTGGCGGGGGTGCGCAGCTGGATGCGGTTGGCACCGGCGGCCACCGCCTGCGCCAGGCACTGCTGCCAGGCCTGGTGGGCCTGGGCGTGGTCGGCCTCGGGTTCGGGGGTGATCAGGTAGCGGTCGGGGTGGCGCAGGGCGGCCACCACCGGCAGATCGGCCGGCGGCATCGAGTAGCGCGCCAGCTTGTCCGGGGCCACCCAGGTGATGGCCTGGCCTTCGCGGCCGCGCGGTGAGCCCTTCCAGCTGCTGATCCGGCGTACTTCCAGCCGCAGCCGCTTGTCCGGGTAGAGCTGCGGTACCTCCATGATCCACTCGCCGATCTCCGCCTCGATGCCCAGCTCTTCGCGCAGCTCGCGCACCAGCGCCTGCTCGGAGGTCTCGCCCGGCTCACGCTTGCCGCCGGGAAACTCCCAGAGGCCGGCCATGTCGCTGTTCTCGGTACGGCGGTTGAGCAGGATGCGGCCGCGGGCGTCGGTGATGACGCCGGCCACGACGTGGATCGATCGTTTGGGGGATGGCATGGGGTGAGCATGCCCAATGGCACCGGGGTGGTGCAATGCCGGCGTGCGCAACGCGGGGTCCAGCGCAGCGGGCGGGCGATCCGCCACAGCACGCCGGACGGGTCTTGCGGGGTTGCCAGACGAACGAAGGGCCCCTTGCGGGGCCCTTCGCGATCATGCATCAGGGCGCGGCGTCGGTCAGAACGACACGTTCCAGTTCAGCTGCGCGCCCAGCTCACGCTGGCCATCGCCCGCACGGCCCTGCGCGAACAGGGACAGACGGCTGTTGTCGGTGACATGCACCGATACACCCAGTTCGGCGATGCCCACATTGCGCGCCAGTGGCAGGCCGCTGACGGTGAAGCGGTCGCTGCCGGCGACGAAGCGGTGGCGCGAGTCGGCACGCAGTTCGCCACTGGCGTTCTGCCAGGCCAGCCCGGCCTCCAGGCGGGCAGCGTCGGTCTGGCCGCCGCTGATGTCCCACGAGGCGCGGATACCGGCCGTGGTGGTCCACACCTCGTCCTTGCTGGCATCGATCGCCAGCGCCGCACTGCCGCCGGTTTCCACGCCGGCTTCGGTCGACAGGCGGGTGTAGGCGATGGCGACGTACGGGGTCAGGGTGAGCGCGTCCAGTTCCATGTCCCAGCCGCCCTCGGCGAACACCGACACAGCGTGCGCGTTGTAGCTGCTGTTGAGCGCCTGTGCCCAGCTGGTGCCGGTACCCACCATGCGCCGGGTATCCAGGTCGTAGTCGGCATAGCTGGCACCACCGTTGATCCACAGTTCCTCACCGCGGAAGCCGGCGTACAGGCCGCCGTGCACGGCATCGACCTCGGTGTTGGCATGGCGGTCATCGATCTGCTGACGCAGCGACTCCGACCCTGCCGCCAAGCCGACCGTCCACGCGCCGCCGACGGTCCAGTCGACGCCGGCCATCAGGCCCTCGCGGTGCTGGCGGGTGCGCGCGGCGGAGCCGTCCGAATCCTGGCGGGTAGCGGTACCGGCACCTGCCACCCACGCCGACGGGCCCGACGCGGCCATGCTCGGATCCGGGCGCAGACGCTGGGCGATGCCTTCGCGCAGGAAACGGTCTTCCAGCAGCAGGGCGCGGCTGCTGGCGTGGAGTTCACCGGACAGGTCGTCGAACGCGTCGCGCGCGCCGGCTTCATCCAG
This sequence comes from Stenotrophomonas sp. P5_A9, assembly GCF_056400525.1. Taxonomy (NCBI): domain Bacteria; kingdom Pseudomonadati; phylum Pseudomonadota; class Gammaproteobacteria; order Lysobacterales; family Lysobacteraceae; genus Stenotrophomonas; species Stenotrophomonas sp. P5_A9. The sequence continues at coordinate 15,015 of NZ_JBFULC010000059.1, read as the reverse complement.
CATCAGCAGGCCGTTGTACAGCGCCAGCGCCTGGCCGGACTGCTGCAGCGAATCCAGCGCCGCTGCGGTGGCGCGCTGGTTGCCGGTGGCCGCCACCGCGCCGAACACGATCGGCGGATTGCCGCCATTGCCAGGCGTGCCCGGATTGCCGGGATCCACCGGGGTCACCGGATCGACAGGATCGACGGGGTCCACCGGCGTACCCCCCGCATCCTTGACCGCGATGGTCAGCTGCACCTGGTTGTCGGTGTAGGCCAGGGTCGGGGCCAGGAAGGCCGACTTGGACACCACCTCGTCGAACGCGCCCTGCACGCCTTCCGCCGCATCGAGGATCGTGTAGGTCTGGCCGTTCTGGTAGCTCACCGCCGGGTCCAGGCCGGTGATGCGCACGCTGGCGTCAGCGGTGTTGAGCAGGTTCGAGCCACGGCCCAGGTAGGCCTTGCCGGTGACGGTGAGGCGATCGCTCTGACCGTTGCCGAGCACGTCCACGTCGAAGAACGAAGGACCGCTGATCGCACCGCCGGGGGCGCCGTTGGCACTCAGGTACAGATCGCCGTCGATGGTCATCGCGCCGATGCCGTTGTGGCCCGGCGACAGCGTGCCGCCGTTGTATACGTAGGTTTCGCCAACGGTGGCGTTGCCCGCAAGGGTGCCCTGCCCGCTCACCGTCACCGCCGAGCTGCGCACGGTCTCGGTGCTGCTGCCGTAGTCGATCTGCTGCTGGAAGCCGGCGCTGCCGTTGAGCACCAGGGTGCCGCCGGAGACGTCGATCTGCTGCATGAAGGCCTGGCTGCTACCGACGTATCCCTGGCCGGTGTACGTGTCCGAATCGATCTGCAGCGCACCGCCCGTCACCTTGATGTCGCCGCCGAAACCGGTCAGATCGCCATTCAACGTGGTGCTGCCGGCGATCTGGGTCACTGCCCCGCCGGTGTAATTGTTGCCGCTGACCACGCTGGCAAGGGTGTTGGACAGGGTGATGTCGTCGGTGTGGTTGAACACCAGGCCGCCCGAGGCGACCTGCATGGCGATGGTGCCCTGCAGTTCGCCGGCCGCTTCGGCTGCGCGCCACAGCGGACCATCGTTGGCCACCGACCAGGTCTGCATACCGCCACCCACGGCCACATAGCCCGAGCTGCCAAGGGTCAGCGTGGTCCCTGCCGCGACGCGACCGCCGTTGCTGACGCTGAGGACGCCGTAGGGCTCACCGACCAGATGCGCGCCAACGGTGATGCCGTTGGCGGCCTCGATCGCCGCGCCGGCACCGCTCACCCGGACCTGCTGGTCGTAGCGCTGGGGAGCGTTGAGCATGGTGTTGGTGCCACCGGAGACCAGCAGCGTATCGGTGGCGACCAGCGCGCCGTCGAGCACGTCCACGTTGGTCCGTGCATCCAGTTCACCCAGATTGCTCCAGCGGCTGCCCGCGCCGGTCAGTGTTGCCACGCCGGTATCGCTGTAGGAATCCTTGATCCGTGCGCTGTTGGAACGGATCTCGCCGCCATCGCTCACCAGCAGGTGGGTACTGGTCATGACCCGGTCGCCACTCAGCAGCGAGCCCGCGCCGGACACTTCAATGCGGCCGACGCGGGCCGCGTTGCTCGGCAGGCCCACGTTGTCTTCGGCGGTGACATTGCCGGTGACCGCGACCACGCCGCCGTTTTCGATACGCAGCGCACCGTCGCCACTCCCGGACACGCGCATCAGGGACGCGTTCACCGTCGACCCGGTGCCAGTGACCTGCATCGAACCGCTGCCGCCCTGTGCGTAACCGATATCCAGGTCCTGCGTGGCCAACTGGCCGCCGTTGACGACCCTGACCGTGCCGTCGCCACCGCTCGCCGTGCCGGTCCGCAGGCCACGGCCGGCGTCGACCGCGCCACCGTCGATGTTGAGCGTGCCGTTGCCGGCCTGTCCCACCAGCAGATAGTTGTCGGTAACCGCCAGTTGGCCGCCCGCGACAACGTTCACCAGACCAATGCTGCCCGCCTCGGACCCGATGGCCAGGCCGAACTCGCCGGCCGCAGGCGTGGCGACCTTGGTGGTCTCCACCCGGCCACCGTTGCCGATGGTCAGCACGGCACTGCCCTCACGGCCGACCAGCATCTGGCGGGCGCTCAGCAGCGAACCGGCACCCTCCACCAGGCCAACGCCGAAGGCGTCGACGCCGTAACCGAAGGAGACGGTGCCGCCGGCAACGCTGGCGGTAGCGCCGTTGAGGAGTTCCAACGTGCCGTTGCCCGCGTCACCGACGCGCACCGAGGCACTATTGACCGTCAGCGAAACGCCCGCGCCTTGTGCACGCAGCGTGCCATCGCCGCCGACGTTGGTACCCAGCGACACCAGGTCATTGGAAATGATCGAGCCACCCGGGCCGAGGTCGACCACCACCGGACCGTTCGGGCCGATACGCAGGCCGTCGGCGTAGACGCGCGAATCCGTAACGGTTTCGTCGCTGTCGAAATCGAACACGGCCGCGAACGCGGACTGTGCCGGCACGGCGGCAAGACCCAGCGCAACCAGCATGGCCGCGCTCAATGCGGAGCGTCGACGCGTACCGCCAACAACGGGTGCGGGGCAGGTATGCGAAGCGGTCAGTTCGGATGCAACCTGCATCAAGCCGGTGGTGTGGTTGAACACCAGGCGATAAATCCTGTTCATGAAACTCCATGTAAGTGGACTCAGGGGCGCGGCGATTCCACATCGTGTGGAACGCAATGTCGCGGCAATTTCCAACGTGCTCTGGCTTAAAAAACACGGGGACGCAGAAAGTAAATGCATTCATTGAAACTGCCCATCGGACGCGTCTTAGTGCGATGTGGGGATGCCCTGAATCGCGGGTCAGAGTTCTCTGATAATTCGTCTTAAGCGCTACACATCACACGTCGCAGTGCGATGCAGCGCGCTTTGGAACAAGAACAAAAAAGTTCTTCTGCCAAATGGAAGCAGCGTCTTGTTGCTCAGAGGTACACGACGATACGCATGTGACTCGGTGGTTCCGGCGCGATGAGGATCTGTGGCGCCTCCGATCAGGATTGTCGCGCGCGTGAGGGCCCCATGCCCTTGGAGGCGAAATAAAGGAGGAGGCCGCCCGCGGCCGGGGGCGTCGCCGGAAAGGGCATGGGGCCCAGCGCCCGACTCACCGACGGCCACGTCTGGAAAAGTTCGAAGCACGCCACGTGCTTTCCATGCGCAATGAGAAAAAACCCAAAAAAAAGCCCCGCATCCGCGGGGCTTTTTCAGCGTGCGTCAGATCAGGTCAGGTCAACTGACCGTGGCAGTGCTTGTACTTCTTGCCGCTGCCGCACGGGCACGGATCGTTACGACCGACCTTGGGCTCGTCCAGCCGCACCTGCGCCACACCGTTCTGCGACGCTTCCACCTGCGCGGCCTCTTCGTCGGCGCTGTAGCTGCCAGCGTCCTGATGCTGGAACTGCGACTGCAGCAGACGGGCTTCCACCTGCTGGCGCTCGGCAGCTTCCAGCGCGGCCACTTCCTCTTCGCTGCGGATGCGCACGCGCGCCAGCAGGGTCACCACTTCGCGCTTGACGTTCTCCAGCATTTCCGAGAACAGCTCGAACGCTTCCTTCTTGTATTCCTGCTTGGGCTGCTTCTGCGCATAACCGCGCAGGTAGATGCCCTGGCGCAGGTAATCCATGCGTGCCAGATGCTCCTTCCAGCTCTGGTCGAGCACGGTCAGCATCACGTGCTTCTCCAGTGCGCGCATGGTCTCATCGCCCACGCCGGCTTCCTTCTCGGCGAAGTGTTCGTCGACGCGCGCCTGGACCTTCTCGGCGATCGCTTCGGCGTCCAGTTCCTCGTGCAGCTTGACCAGCCCCACCAGGTCCATCTGTACGCCCAGATCCGACTCCAGCGTGGCTTCCAGACCCTTCAGGTCCCACTGCTCGTCGATCGAGTTCGGCGGCACGAAGCGCGCCACGATGTCGTAGATCACATCGCCACGGATACCGTCGACGTTTTCCTTCACCGACTCCGCATCGAGCAGTTCATCGCGCTGGGCATAGATCACCTTGCGCTGGTCGTTGTTGACGTCGTCGAAGTCCAGCAGGTTCTTGCGGATGTCGAAGTTGTGCGCTTCCACCTTGCGCTGCGCCTTCTCGATCTGGCGGCTGACCAGGCGGTCCTCGATGACGTCGTCTTCCTTCATGCCCATCATGCGCATCGCCTTCTGGACCCAGTCCGAGGCGAAGATGCGCATCAGGTTGTCTTCCAGCGACAGGTAGAAGCGGGACGAACCCGGATCGCCCTGACGGCCGGAACGGCCACGCAGCTGGTTGTCGATACGACGCGATTCGTGGCGCTCGGTGCCCACGATGTGCAGGCCGCCGGCGGCCTTGACCACTTCATGGCGGGCCTGCCACTCGGCCTTGACCTGGGCGCGCTGCGCGTCGCTGGCGTCTTCGCCCAGCTCGTGCAGCTGCGCTTCCAGCGAACCGCCCAGCACGATGTCGGTACCGCGACCGGCCATGTTGGTGGCGATGGTCACAGCACCGGGCATGCCGGCGTTGGCGATGATGGTTGCTTCGCGATCATGCTGCTTGGCGTTGAGCACCTCGTGGTGCACACCGGCCTTGCGCAGGTGCTCGGACAGCATTTCCGAGGTTTCGATCGAGGTGGTGCCCACCAGCACCGGCTGGCCGCGCTCGTTGCAGGCCTGGATGTCGGCCAGCACCGCGTTGAACTTGCCGTTGCGGTTGAGGAACACCTGGTCCGAACCGTCCTTGCGGATGGTCGGGCGGTTGGTCGGGATGACCACCACTTCCAGGTTGTAGATGCTCTGGAATTCGTAGGCTTCGGTATCGGCCGTACCGGTCATGCCGGACAGCTTCTTGTACATGCGGAACAGGTTCTGGAAGGTGATGCTGGCCAGCGTCTGGTTCTCGCGCTGGACCGGCACGCCTTCCTTCGCTTCCACCGCCTGGTGCAGGCCATCGGACCAGCGACGGCCGGCCAGGGTACGGCCGGTGAACTCATCGACGATCACCACTTCGCCATCGCGCACGATGTAATCGACGTCGCGCTGGTAGATGGCATGCGCGCGCAGGGCGGCATTGAGGTGGTGCACCACGGTCAGGTTCTGCGCGGCGTACAGGCCTTCGGTCTCGGCGTTGAGGATGCCCGCCTCGACCAGCAGCGCTTCGGCGTGCTCCATGCCCGCTTCGGACAGGTGGACCTGCTTGCCCTTTTCATCGACCCAGAAATCGCCCTCGCCTTCCTCGGCTTCCTGTTTGATCAGGTGCGGGACGACGCGGTTGACGCGGATATACAGCTCCGGGGAATCATCGGCCGGGCCGGAGATGATCAGCGGGGTGCGCGCTTCGTCGATCAGGATCGAGTCGACCTCATCGACGATGGCGTAGTGCAGGCCGCGCTGGTAGCGGTCGGCGCGCGACAGCGCCATGTTGTCGCGCAGGTAGTCGAAGCCGAATTCGTTGTTGGTGCCGTAGGTGATGTCGCTGGCATAGGCCTCGCGCTTGTCGCCGTGCGGCATGCCCGGGTACACCACGCCCACGCTCAGGCCAAGCCAGTTGTACAGCTTGCCCATCTGCGCCGAGTCACGGCGTGCCAGGTAGTCGTTGACGGTGACGACGTGGACGCCCTTGCCTTCCAGCGCGTTGAGGTACACCGGCAGCGTGGCGACCAGGGTCTTGCCTTCACCGGTGCGCATTTCGGCGATCTTGCCCAGGTGCAGGACCATGCCGCCGATCAGCTGGACGTCATAGTGGCGCATGCCGAGCACGCGGCGGCTGGCTTCACGGCAGACCGCGAACGCTTCCGGGAGCACCTTGTCCAGGGCTTCACCGTCAGCGATGCGCTGCTTGAACTCCGGGGTCTTGGCCTTGAGCTGCTCGTCGGAGAGCGTTTCGATTTCCGGCTCCAACGCATTGACCTTGGCGACGATGCGGTTGAGCTGGCGCAGCTGTCGTTCATTACGACTGCCGAAGACGCGGGTAAGCAGGCTGTTGATCATTGAAGGAACCGGTTGGAATGAGACGCCCCAACGGCGACGCTCCCCCGGGGGAATCGTCCGCCGCAAACGAAACAGGGCGCACTGCGCCCTGTCTATGGCAACACCCATTGTAGCTTGGGTCGGGGGCCTGGCGTTTCAAGCACCCCCTTCCGAAGCGAAAATCCGCGATCAGCCGCGCGAAACGCGCCCGACCGGGGTATTGCCGCCGTCACCGAGGAACTTGCGCGGGTTGACCACCTGGCCCCGCTCCCACACCTCGAAGTGCACGTGGGCACCGGTGGAACGGCCCGTGGAACCGGCCTTGGCCACTTCCTGACCGGCCCGGACCAGGTCGCCCGGCTTCACCACCAGGCGCGAGTTGTGCGCGTAGCGGGTCACATAGCCGTTGCCGTGGTCCACGTCGACCACGTTGCCGTAGCCGCCCTTCACGCCGGCGAAGCTGACCACGCCGTCGGCCACCGACATCACCGGGTCACCGACCTTGGCGTGGAAATCCATGCCCTTGTGGGTGGCCGCACCGCGACCGAACGGATCGCTGCGGGTGCCGAAGTTGGAGGTGATGTAGGTGTTGCGGATCGGCATGCGGCCGGGCACCGCGTTCTGCTCGAGCTGGTGGTCGAACATCAGCGATTCCATCACCGACAGCTGGCGGCCTGAAGCAGCGAAGCGCTGCTCCAGCACCTGTAAGTCGGCGTTGACCGCGCTGACCGGGATGTCCTGGGTGGGGCCGGGCTCGCCTTCACCGAGGCCGGGGGTCTCGTTGAAGTCGAATTCGCCGTCCTCCAGCTTGCCCATCTGGGTGAGCCGTTCGCCCAGGGCGTTGAGACGGGTGGCCTGCGCCTGCAGTTCACCCATCCGCGCTGCCAGCGCGTTGACCTGGGTCTGGGCGTCTTTCTGGGCCTGCGCCAGCTCGCGTTCCTGCTGGGCGACCTTGGCGTGGAGCCGGGAATCGTTGAACATGCTGCCACCGATACCGGCACCGAAGCCGATCAGGCAGCCTACCCCCAGCACACTGCCCAGCAGGGCCCGGGGTGAATCCTCGAAGTAGAAACGCAAACGCGCCAGCGGCGTCTTGGCCTTTCCTTCACGCGTTTTGATTACGATCTTTTTGAATGCCATCAGTGAGTTTTCATGTCTGAGCCGAAATCCAGTGCCCGTTCCCCATCAACGCCGAAGCCGGCGCTGGATGCGGTGATGGCGGATAAAGCCGGTAACCCGCTGCGCCGCGCCTTGTGGCTCGACGCGCTGGACCGTCAGTTACGCCCCCATTTACCGCCTGCACTGGCCACCCGTTGCCGGCTGGCGAATGTAAACGGCGAGCACCTCGTTTTTCTCGTCGACTCCCCCGTGTGGCACGCCAGGTTGCGGCTTGCCGAAGCACAGTTGATCGACGCGGCCCGGTCCATCGGGCTGAAGGTCACCAAGGTGACCGTCAAAACTGCGCCTGCCCCTCCTCCCCGCTCCCCAGCGGTTGACAACCGGAATGGCCCCCACGCAGTTTCAGCCGCCACGCACAAAGGGCTACGCGACGCGTTGGCTTGCCTGAAGGACATGGACCTCTCCAAATCCTGAAGGCATCGGGGCATCCGGCCCCTTCCCCGACGCGTCACGAACATGTGAACTTGTCAGGGAACCGGCCTGCATCGTAGCCGCGGAACGTCGCCCAGTCGTTAGTCTTTTATTAAATTTGCGTTAAATTCAGCAAGAACCTCGATCAGGTTCACAAATCCGTGACCCACGTCGGCCAATGGTTCATCGACGTCAAGAAACCAGCGGGTTCGACCCGGAAACGCGAAACGGCGCCTTGGGCGCCGTTTGTTTTTCAATAGATTCAATGGATTGCGGAAGATCAGGCGTAGGCCGGGACACTGTAAACGACCGGGGCCGTGGCCGCCGCCGCGTCATAGCTGACCCACTCCCAGGCGCTGGCATCGGCCATCAGGGCCCGCACCAGCTTGTTGTTGAGCGCATGGCCGGATTTGAAGCCTTCGTAGGCACCCAGCACTTGGCCACCGGCCAGGTACAGGTCGCCGATCGCGTCGAGGATCTTGTGGCGCACGAACTCGTCGGCGTAGCGCAGGCCGTCGTCGTTGAGCACACGGAATTCGTCGAGCACGATGGCGTTGTCCATCGACCCGCCCAGACCCAGGTTGCGCTCGCGCATGTACTCCAGGTCGCGCATGAAGCCGAAGGTGCGAGCGCGGGAGATTTCCTTGGTGTAGGCGGCCGTGGAGAACTCGATCTCGGCGCGGGACTGCTTGGCCGGGATCATCGGATGATCGAACTGGATGGTGAAACCGAGCTTGTAGCCCTCGTAGGGCTCGAAGCGGGCGACCTTGTCGCCTTCGGTCACTTCCACGGTCTTGAGAATGCGGATGAAGCGCTTGGGTGCGTCCTGCTCGGCGATGCCTGCCGACTGCAGCAGGAACACGAACGGACCGGAAGAGCCGTCCATGATCGGAAGCTCGGCCGAGGACAATTCCACGATGATGTTGTCCACGCCCAGGCCGGCCAGGGCCGACATCAGGTGTTCGACGGTCTGGATCTTGGCGTCGTGGTAGGTCAGCCCGGTGCACAGGGTGACTTCGGTGACCAGGTCCGCGCGCGCGGGCACTTCCACCACCGGTTCCAGATCGACCCGCCGGAACACGATGCCATGGTTGACCGGTGCCGGGCGCAGGGTCATGTAGACCTTGTCACCGCTGTGCAGGCCAACGCCGGTGGCGCGGATCGTGTTCTTGAGGGTTCGTTGCGGAATCATGGGGAGCAGGACCGGGAAAGCGCGCGGTCAGCGCGACGGTGACAAACAAGAATAACACGCACTACCGCTCCCCCTTTCTGAACCGAAAGACGGGCAGCGCCGCACACACGTGCCGAGGCACGAAGGCGGCAGACTGCCGGGCCGATCCTGGCCCGGCAGCAAGGGACATGGAGGCGTCAACCGGGGAGGACAAGACCCCGGCATGCACGCGTCAGTCCGCCTGGCGGCGCAGGAACGCCGGGATGTCCAGGTAATCGTTGGGCAGTTCAGCAGCCGCGGGGCCCGAGGACGACGGCGCCGACGGAGCCACGGTGTCCGCGCTGGGACGACGCAGGCCCATCCCCATGCCCATGCCGCCGACGGCCTTGGACACGGCATCGCCGCCGGTGTCGAACTCGCCGAACTCCGGCTGGCCGGTGGTGGCGTTGCGGACCAGCTTGATCGGCGCGCGCTCGCCCGGACGCTGGGTCTTGGCAGCCACGGCACGGTTCAGGCCGGTGGCGACCACGGTCACGCGGACTTCGTCCTGCATATCCGGATCCAGCACGGTACCGACCACCACGGTGGCGTCTTCGGAAGCGAAGCCATCGATGGTGCGGCCGATCTCGTCGAACTCGGCCATGGTGAAGTCGGCGCCGGCGGTGATGTTGACCAGGATGCCGTTGGCACCGGCCAGGTTCACATCGTCCAGCAGCGGGTTCTGGATGGCGGCTTCGGCGGCGGCCTGGGCGCGGTCATCGCCACGGGCGGTGCCGGTGCCCATCATCGCCAGGCCCATTTCGGACATGACGGTGCGCACGTCGGCGAAGTCGACGTTGATCAGGCCCGGACGCACGATCAGGTCGGCGATGCCCTGCACGGCGCCCTGGAGGACGTCGTTGGCGGCACGGAAGGCCTGGATCATGGTGGCGTTGCGGCCCAGCACGGTGATCAGCTTTTCGTTGGGGATGGTGATCAGCGAATCGCAATGCTGGCTCAGTTCCTCGATGCCCTTCAGCGCGACCTGCATGCGGCGACGGCCTTCGAACGGGAACGGCTTGGTGACCACGGCGACGGTCAGGATGCCCATCTCCTTGGCCAGCTGTGCAACCACCGGCGCGGCGCCGGTGCCGGTGCCGCCGCCCATGCCGGCGGTGATGAACACCATGTCCGCACCCTGCAGGGCATCCATGATGCGCTCGCGGTCTTCCAGCGCGGCCTGGCGGCCCACTTCCGGATTCGCGCCGGCGCCCAGGCCCTTGGTGACGTTGGTACCCAGCTGCAGCTGCAGCTTGGCACCGCAATTCTTGATGGCCTGCGAGTCGGTGTTGGCGGTGATGAATTCCACGCCGTCCACACTGGTGCTGACCATGTGCGCCACGGCGTTGCCGCCGCCGCCGCCCACGCCGATCACCTTGATCACCGCATTGGGTGCCATCTTTTCAATCAGTTCGAAATGCGCCATGTCCGTGTCCTCTTGATGCCGTTTACGCGGGACGGGGGCGTTGGAGATTCCTTCTCCTGTCCTCCCCCACCGTCGTGCCGGCGAGTTGTAGTTGGTTTGCCCTGGCCGGTTCGCACCGGTTGCGGCCGTGTTGCCTGCTTCAATGAACGGCCGGGGGGCCGCGGTGTTGCCTGTGTTCCAGTTACTTCGCACTGCGTGGTGTTGCCGGTGTTGCGTGGACTGCGTGGAATTTTCGGGAAATGCTTATCGCGTGTTGCATGTGTACTGCGTGTCAGTACCGCGCTCAGAATTCGCCGCGGAACCAGGTCTTGAGTTTCTTGAACATGCTGCCGGCGCGCCCGGTGGGCAGCGACGGACGGCGCGGGTGTTCGATCTGGCTGCCCATCAGCAGCAGGCCTACGCCGGTGGCGTGGACCGGATTGCCGACCACTTCGCCCAGCCCGGTAACGTGCTGCGGGATGCCAACGCGTACCGGCATCTGCAGCATTTCCTCGGCCAGTTCGACCACGCCTTCCATCTTCGAGGCACCCCCGGTGAGCACCATGCCGGCACGCACCAGTTCCTCGAAACCGGAACGGCGCAGTTCGGCCTGCACCATCTCGAAAATTTCCTCGTAACGGCCCTGCACCGCCTGGGCCAGTGCGTGGCGCGGCATCCGGCGCGGCGGACGATCGCCGACGCTGGGCACCTGGATGCTCTCCTCGGCGGTGGCCAGCTGCGCCAGGGCGCACGCGTAGCGCACCTTGATCTGTTCGGCTTCCGGGGTCGGGGTGCGCAGCATGTGCGCGATGTCGTTGGTGACGTGGTCACCGGCGATCGGCAGCGACGCGGTGTGGCAGATCGCGCCCTGCACGAACACGGCCAGGTCGGTGGTGCCGGCGCCCATGTCGACCAGCACCACGCCCAGCTCGCGCTCGTCGGCGGTCAGCACGGCCACGCTGGAGGCCAGCGAAGACAGGACCAGGTCGTCGACCTGCAGGCCGCAGCGCTGAACGCACTTGGAGATGTTGGCCGCGGCCGACTGCGCGCACACCACCAGGTGCGCGTGCACCTCCAGGCGTACGCCGGTCATGCCGACCGGGTTGCGGATGCCTTCCTGCGAATCGTCCAGCACGTACTCGCGCGGGATCGCGTGCAGGATCTTCTGGTCGGCCGGGATCGCCACGGCCTTGGCCGCATCGAGCACGCGGTCCAGGTCGCCCCAGGTCACTTCACCGTCGCGTATCGGCACGATGCCCGGCGAGTTCTTGCACTGCACGTGGTTGCCGGAGATCGAGGCATACACCGAGCGGATTTCGCAGCCGGCCATCAGCTCGGCCTCTTCGACCGCGCGCTGGATGGACTGCACCGTCGATTCGATATCCACCACCACGCCGCGCTTGAGCCCGCGCGATTCGTGCGAGCCGATGCCGATGACCTCGATCGGATTGCCCGGCGAATACTCGCCGACCAGCGCCACCACCTTGGAGGTGCCGATATCCAGTCCGACGATCAGTGATTTGTCACCCTTGCGATTCATGTCCTGTCCTGCGCCGGTTTCGGCGCGGTTGCGGCCGGGGTACCCCAGCTCAGCGTGAAGCCATTGGTATATCGGAGGTCGGCGCGTTCGATCGGCGCCTGCGGGTTGGCCAGCTGCGGCAGCACGCGCACGAACCGCTGCAGGCGAGAGCGTGCGTCATCGCGGCCGACCACCACTTCGGTGCCGTTGCTGAGCAGCAGCGACCAGCTGCCGCGGGCATCCATGGTGACCCGCTTGACGTCCACCCCGGCCGGCGCAAACAGCGCACGTGCATCGTTGTAGAGCGCCACCACTTCTTCGGTCTGCGAGTCCGGGCCGTCCAGGTCGGGCAGCTGCAGGTCCTGCAGTTTCTTGGGGGTGGCAAACAGCTTGCCCTGCTCGGACAGCAGGCGGTCCTGGCCCCAGCGCGCGAACGGCTTGTGCTCGACCAGGCTGATTTCCAGCACGTCCGGCCACTGCTTGCGCACCTGCGCGCTTTCCACCCACGGCAGCTTTTCGATGGCGTCCTGCGCATCCTGCAGCTTGACCGCGAAGAACCCGGCCTTGGCATACGGCAGTACCACCTGCTGCAGCTGTTCGGCCGGCACCCGCTTGAACTCGGCGTGCACGCGCAGCTTGGCCAGCGGCCAGCGTTCGGCACCGACCCAGCCGTTGAGCACCGCCACCACGGGCAGCGCTACGACCGACAGGGCCAGCAACCAGACGAAGATGCGCAGCACCGCGTTCATGCGTGGGCACGCTCCCTGTCCAGCTCCTGCAGGTGGGTCGGCAGGGTCTGTTCCAGCACGCGCCAGACCAGCTCCTCGAAGCCGATGCCAGCCTGCGCGGCAGCCTTGGGTACCAGCGAGTGGCTGGTCATGCCCGGCGCGGTGTTCACTTCCAGCAGGTGGAAGCGGCCGCTGTCGCGGTCGCGCATCACGTCCACCCGACCCCAGCCGTGGCAACCGGCGGCCTGGAAGGCGGCCAGCGCGACGCGGCGGATGTCGGCTTCGTCATCGCCGTCCAGGCCGGGGCACAGGTACTGGGTGTCCTCGGCGATGTACTTGGCGTTGTAGTCGTACCACTGGCCCTTGGGCACGATACGGATCGACGGCAGGGCCTGGTCGCCCAGGATCGCCACGGTGAGTTCGTCGCCCACCACCATCTGTTCCATCAGCAGCTGGCCGTCGTAGCGCGCGGCCAGGGCCACGGCGTCGGCGAGGCCGGCGGCGTCGGTGACCCGGCTGATGCCCACGCTGGAGCCTTCATTGGCGGGCTTGACCACCACCGGCAGGCCGAGTTCGGCAGCGGCGGCGTGCACGTCCACGCCCTCCACCAGCTTGACGTAGCGCGGCGTGGGCAGGCCCAGCGACAACCACACCTGCTTGGTGCGGATCTTGTCCATGCTCAGCGCAGAGCCAAGCACCTTGGAGCCGGTGTACGGCACGCCGAAGGCGTCCATCAGCCCCTGCACGATGCCGTCCTCACCGCCGCCGTTGTGGCCGTGCAGGATGTTGAATACGCGGTCGAAACGCTTTTCCACCAGTGCCAGCGCCAGCGCCGGGATGCCATCCACGGCCACCGCGTCGACGCCGCGCGCGCGCAGCGCGGCGATCACGTTGCGCCCCGAGTCAAGCGACACCTCGCGTTCGCTGGAGGTACCGCCAAGCAGCACCGCGACGCGGCCGAACACGGCCGGGTCGGTGACACGCAGCGACGGGAAGAAGATCGGGTTCATGCCGCCGGGGTCTCCGTGAATCCTTCGGTTGCGATCAGCTGCGCCACGTGGCCGATGTCGCCGGCGCCCATCAGCAGCAGCAGGTCGCCGTCCTGCAGCACGTCGGGCAGCACGTGCGACAGCTCGGCGGTATGGCCCACCACGACCGGCTCGCTGCGGCCGCGCGCACGGATGGCGCGCGCCAACGAGCGCGAGTCGGCGCCCGGGATCGGCGCTTCGCCGGCCGGGTAGACCTCGCTCAGCACCAGCGCGTCCACTTCGGACAGCACCGCGGCAAAGGCATCGAACTGGTCGCGGGTACGGCTGTAGCGGTGCGGCTGGAACGCCACCACCAGGCGCTGGTCCGGCCAGCCGCCACGGGCGGCCGCGAACACCGCCGCCAGCTCGCGCGGGTGGTGACCGTAGTCGTCGATCAAACGCACACGGGCGCCGGTGTGGGTGGTGACGATGCCCAGGTCATTGAAGCGGCGACCGATGCCGGCAAAGCTTTCCAGCGCACGGGCAATGGCGTCCGGGGCGACGCCCAGCTGCCAGCCCACGGCGGCGGCGGCCAGCGCGTTGAGCACGTTGTGCGCGCCCGGCAGCGCCAGCGTGACCGGGTAGCTGCTGCCTTCGGGCAGGCGCAGGGTGAAGCGCATGCGCGGTCCATCCTGGACCACGTTCTCGGCGCGCACGTCGGCGTTGCTGCTCATGCCATAGCTCATGACATGGCGCGGGGTCTGTGCGGCCAGCGCGGCCACTTCCGGATCGTCGATGCACAGCACGGCCAGGCCGTAGAACGGCAGGCGCTGCAGGAACTCGGCAAAGGCGGCCTGGACGCGGGCGAAATCGTTGCCGTAGTTTTCCAGGTGATCCGAATCGATGTTGGTGATCACCGACACCAGCGGGTTCAGGCGCAGGAAGCTGCCATCGCTTTCATCGGCTTCGGCCACCAGCCACTGGCCACTGCCCAGCTTGGCGTTGGCACCGGCGGCCAGCAGCTGGCCACCGATCACGAAGGTCGGGTCCAGCCCGCCTTCGCTCAGCACCGCGGCCGTGAGGCTGGTGGTGGTGGTCTTGCCGTGGGTACCGGCCACCGCGATGCCGCGGCGGAAGCGCATCAGTTCGGCCAGCATGGCCGCACGCGGCATGATCGGAATGCGCTGGCTGCGCGCTTCCATCAGCTCGGGGTTGTCATCGCGGATCGCGCTGGACACCACCACGCAGTCGGTGCCGAGCACGTTGGCCGCCGAATGGCCGCGCATCACGCGCGCACCGAGGCTGGCCAGGCGACGGGTCGCGGCGTTGTCGGCGTTGTCCGAACCGGACACTTCATAGCCCAGGGTCAGCATCACTTCGGCGATGCCGCTCATGCCGGTGCCGCCGATGCCGACGAAGTGCACGCGCGGGAAGGCGCGCACCAGGTCGTTGGTGTCGTGCAGGCGACGGATCATGCGCGGCCTCGCGTCAGGCGTGCGCGGTGGCGCATAGCGGTCTTCATTTGGATTCCTCGAGGATGATGTCGGCGATGCGCTCTGCGGCATCGACCTTGGCCAGGGCACGCGCGGCATTGGCCATCTGCATGCGTCGGTCGGAATTTTCGGAC
>NZ_JBFULC010000058.1:0-27090 GCF_056400525.1 Stenotrophomonas sp. P5_A9 | reverse complement strand
GCCTGCGGCCGCCCCGTCCTCTGTTGTTTCGCCTCCAAGGGCATGGGGGKCCAGCGCCCGACCCACCGACCACCGCCAAAACGCCTGGCTTCTATCTGATTACCGCAAGCCGAGCCCCTTAGCGGCCGGTAGSCCCCTGGGCAAAATCAAGGAGGAGGCCGTAGGCCGGGGGACATTTGCGCCAGGGGGCTACCGGCCGCTAAGGGGCCCTCACGCGCGCGACAGACCCAAGCGGAGAAGCCGCCAGATCGGGCTCGCCGCTCGCACTGCCCGTCCACACGAGTAGCCTCGCGCCCACGCTGCGAAGGCCCTTGCAACAAGGCGCCCCCCTCAGATGGGAGAAGAACCAAAGAAAAGGCCCCTTGCGGGGCCTTGTCTTACTTGCGGTTCATCGTCGCATTGCGCTGGCCGGTGCTGGCGGACTTCTCGCCGGCAAACGGATTCAGCTTGCGGATCATCCACGGATACTTCGGCCACTTGCCCTGCAGCCACGGATGCTCGGGCTGGTTCAGCTCCAGCACGCGGCGCGCGTCATCGGCCAGGGTCTTGTTGCCCAGGTGAGTGTAGGCCTCGCCCAAGGCGGCAACCGCGTCGTACTGGAAGGCGCTCTGGGGGTAGGTTTCCAGCAGGTAGTTGGCACGGCCGGCGGCCGACACCCAGGCCTGGCGGCGCAGGTAGTACAGGGCGTTGTCCAGCTCGTGCTGGGCGAACACGTCGCGCAGCTCGATCATGCGCTGGCGCGCATCGGCGGCGTAACGGCTGTTCGGGTAGCGGTCGACGACGATGTTGAAATCGGCGTAGGCCTGGCGCGGGGTGGACAGGTCGCGGCGGCTCGGGTCCAGCGACCACACCCGGCGCAGGAACACCGTGTTGCGGTTGCCGTTGGCCAGGCCACGCAGGTAGTACATGTAGGCGATGTTGCGGTGGGTCGGGTAGGTACGGATGAAGCGGTCCACGCTGGACACCGCGTCATCGTGCTTGCCGGCCTTGTACTGGGCGTAGGCGGTCTCGATCATCGCCTGCTCGGTGTACGGACCATACGGGTACTGGGCGATCAGGCGCCGGAAGCTGGTCTCGGCCCCGCTCCAGTTGCCGCCTTCCATCAGGCGGTGGCTTTTCTCGTAGATCTTCTCGACCGGCTGGCCTTCGTCCGGGTTATCGCCCTTGGTGCCGCGATGGCAGCCAGTGGCAACGAGGGCCAGGACCAGCAGCAGGGCGGCGGTGCGGACATGCGCGAACAGCGAAAAAGAGCGTCGGATCATGGGGTCAGGGCGGGACGCGGCTGGAATACGAGGGGTCGATGATAGCCTAGTGGCCTGTCCTGCGACTGAAAGTGGTCGCCCGGACCCCAAATTTGTCTCCCTGCGGTGCTTTCCCCATGTCCGATAACGCTTCTGAATCCGAATCCCCCCGCCAGGCCGTGGTGCCCGACACCGCCGCCGGGCGCCGTTTCGACGCCGTGCTGGCCGAGCTGTTCCCCGAATTCTCCCGGTCCAAGCTGACCGAGTGGATCAAGTCCGGCGACGTCCTGCTGGACGGCGAGCAGGTCCGCGGGCGCGACCCGGTGCGCGGCGGTGAGGTGGCCAGCCTGCATGTCGTGCTCGACACCCAGACCCACGCCGAGCCGGAGGACATCCCGCTGGAGGTGCTGTACGAGGACGAGCATGTGTTCGTCATCAACAAGCCGGTTGGCCTGGTGGTGCATCCCGGTGCCGGCAATCCCACCGGTACGCTGGTGAACGCGTTGCTGTTCCGCGACCCGTCGCTGTCGGTGCTGCCGCGCGCGGGCATCGTGCACCGGCTGGACAAGGACACCAGCGGCGTCATGGTGATCGCACGGACCATCCAGGCGCAGACCGCGCTGGTGGAACAGCTGTCGGCGCGCCAGGTGCACCGCCAGTACCTGGCCATCGTGGTGGGGGCGCTGGTCTCCGGTGGCACCGCCGATGCGGCGATCGACCGTCATCCGCGCGACCGCGTGCGCATGGCCGTGCGCGAAGACGGCAAGGATGCCATCACCCATTACCGCCTGCGCGAGCGCTTCCGTGCACACACCGCGCTGGAATGCCGCCTGGAAACCGGCCGCACCCACCAGATCCGCGTGCACATGGCGCACCTGCGGCACCCGATCATCGGCGACCAGCTGTACGGCGGCGCGCTGAAACTGCCCAAGGGCGCCAGCGATGAACTGGTCGCGCAGCTGCGCGGCTTCAAGCGCCAGGCGCTGCACGCCGAAACGCTGGAGTTCGTGCACCCGATCACCGGTGAGACGATCACCAACAGCGCGCCACCGCCGGCGGACATGCAGGCGCTGATGCAGGCGCTGCGCGAAGACAGCAAGCGCTTTGCCGAGCTGGAGCGCGGGCGCCGCTGATGCAGACACCGGTTCCGCTGCTGGCGGCCGACTGGCCGGCCCCGCCCGGGGTCACGGCCGTGACCACCCTGCGTTTTGGCGCAGGGGGATCACGGCCCCCGTTCGACCAGTTCAACATGGGCAACCGTTACGCCGCCGACGGCGACGACCCGGCGCAGGTGCAGCGCAACCGCGACCTGCTGCAGGCCGGGTTGGCACTGCCGTCGGCGCCGCATTGGCTGCGCCAGGTCCACAGCACCACCGTGCTGCGGTTCGATGCGCCTCCGACTGCGGTCGGCGTGGACGTGGAGCCGACCGCCGATGCGGCGGTGACCTCGGTGCCGGGCGTGGTGCTGGCCATCCTCACCGCCGACTGTCTGCCGGTAGTGTTTGCCGCCCGCGACGGGAGCGAGATCGGCGCGGCCCATGCCGGTTGGCGTGGTCTGGCCGACGGCATGCTGGAGGCGACGGTGGCTGCCCTGCATACCCCGGCCGCGCAGCTGCAGGCATGGTTGGGTCCGGCCGCCGGGCCGGCGCATTACGAGGTCGGCGAGGACGTGTTCGCCGCCTTTGTCGACCGCGACGCGGGGGCGCAGGAAGCCTTTGTCGCTACCCGAGCCGGGCACTGGAGGGTCGACCTGTTCGCGCTGGCGCGGCGACGCCTGCACCGCGTCGGGATCGACCCGGCGCACGTCAGTGGCGGTCAGCTGTGCAGCATCGCCGAGCCGCAGCGTTTTTATTCGCACCGTCGCGACCGGCATACCGGGCGCATGGCGACGCTGGCATGGATTGCACCCTGAGCGCATGAACGGCAACGACGCGCGCGCCGAGGGTGCGGTGATCGTGTTCGACGGCGTGTGCGCGTTATGCAGCCGCTGGGTGCGTTTCCTGCTGCGTTTCGACCGGCGCGGACGCTATCGCTTCGCCGCGATGCAGGGCGCGCACGGACGCGCCTTGCTGCTGCAGCACGGCCTGGATCCCGACGATCCGCTGTCGTTCCTGCTGCTGGCGCGGGGCAGGGCCTGGACCGATACCGATGCGATCCTGCAGGTGGTGGGCGGACTGGGCGGCGCGTGGCGGATCGTCACCGTGCTGCAGGTGCTGCCACGCGCATGGCGCGACGGTGCTTATCGCGTACTGGCACGCAACCGCTACCGCTGGTTCGGGCGGCATCACCGCTGCTACCTGCCGGCTCCGGAGCAGGCGGCGCGCTTCCTGGATTGATCCGGGGTTCACCGCGTTTGCCAGGCCAGCACGTCGGCACTGCCCACGACGGGATCGGGACTGAGCAGCGTGTAGCGGATGCGCCGGTTGCGCGCGCGGCCTTCGTCGCTGCGGTTGTCGGCCACCGGGTGCTGCTGCCCGTAACCGACGGGGACCAGCATCGCTGCAGGTACGCCGTGCGCCTGCAGCGTATGGGTCAGGGTGTCGGCACGTTGCTGGCTCAACCGCAGATCGGCCGCCGCGTCACCGGCGCTGTCGGTATGGGCGCCCACTTCGATCCGTGTGCCGGCGGGCGCGGTCGAGAGTGCGGCGGCCACGGCCTGCACGGTGTCGGCGCAATCGCCGGTCAGCGCCGTCGAGCCGGGATGGAACTTCAAGGTGGTCCGGTTGAGTGCATCGACCACCTGCGCAGCATCGGCCTGCGCCGGAAGGTGGGCCAGCGCGGCCAGCCCGGGCCCCCACAGACCGCTGGTATGCAGATCGGCGAAGTCGCGGCGCAACAGTCGTGACACGTCCAGCCGCCGGGTGGGATCCATGGAGGCGGTATCGAGCTGCAGCCGGTCGCCGTCGAAGACGAGCGACAGGCCATCGCCGGACAGGTGCGGCAGCCGGGTGGTCAGCCGGTCCAGCCAGCGCGGACGGCGCGTGCCCGGATCCAGCGCGATCTCGGCGCGCACGTTGGCCGTGCCGTGCAGTGCGACCAGGGCGTTCCAGACCTGGCGCCGCGCCGCCTCGGTGGGCAGGCGGCCCTGCACGTGGATGCGGTCCCCGTGTTGCTGCAGCGACAGCTGTGCATCGCGCTGCGCGCCGACCTGCGGCGCCACCCAATGCGCTGCGTGCATTTTCAAATGTACCCAGGCGGTGAGGCTGACGACGGCCACGCCTACCAGTAACCATAGCGATCCGCGCAGGGCCAGGCCGTGCATCGCATGCGAGGGCGCCGCGCCCGTGATGCGCCGACGCTGCAGATGCGGCCTGGTGGCGCCTGCCGTCACGCGTGCATGGCCCTCGGGCGGCGTCACCAGCCCGATCAGCTCCGGCAGCAGCTCACAGGCGAGCACCCGGAAGGTGCCCGGCGGGAAGCCAGCCCGACGCGCCATCGTGGCGAGCGCGTGGGTGCCGACGGCGTGTTCGAGTTCACTGGCAAGGATCGGGCGGGAGAGCTCGCGCGGGTTCTGCCAGGAGCGGAACTGCACGCCCAGCCCGGCCTGGTCGAACTGCTGCTCCAGCCCGTCCAGTCCCAGCGGGTGCGAGGCGATCCAGCCGACCAGGACGCCGACCACGCTGCGTGCGCGGTAGCCCAGGTCGAATCGTACGGCGGCATCTTCGATGAAACGGTCGAGCGCTGACATGCAGAAAAAATCCCCCGGAAAGAGCGTGCAGGTAGGCGTACACGAACCGGCCCATGCGATATGGATGGGCTCTTGGGGGCGTCACTTTGGTCAGCAACCGTCAATACGAAATGAAATTTCGTGGGAGGTTTCGTTTTCGAGGTCACCGGAGGTGGGGCAATCAATGCGATCTATCGCGGCGACGGCTTGCAGCAGCGGGCGTTGCGCCGTCCGGCGCGTTGATCGCGACACGCCAAGGCGTCTGTGCAGGGCGATGACACAATCGTTTCATCCGCAATCAATGTGGGTCGAAAGCGTCAGTGCCCGCGCGGCATCCGCAGCATCGCCGATGCCGCGCAACGGCCGCCGCGGGCAGCCCGGCAATCGCCCGCGTCAGCCCTCCAGGGCCTGCAGATAGGTCTGCCGCCAGTGGTTGATGTCGTGCGCGCGCAGGTGTTCCATCATCGCCTGCCAACGCTCCACGCGTTTGCGCAACGGCATGGTGGCGGCGGTGGCGATCGCATCGGCCACGCCATCCAGGTCGTGCGGATTGACCAGCAGCGCCTGTTTGAGTTCATCGGCCGCGCCCGCCAACAGCGACAGCACCAGCACACCGGGATTTTCCGGGTCCTGCGAGGCCACGTATTCCTTGGCCACCAGGTTCATGCCATCGCGCAGCGGCGTGACCAGGCCGACCGCGGCGGCGCGGTAGAAGCCGGTCAGGGTGGCATGGGTGAAGTTCTGGTTGACGTAACGCAGGGGCGTCCAGTCGGGCGCGGCGTGGCCGCCGTTGATGTGCCCGGCGATCTGTTCCAGCTGGCTGCGCAGCTGGCGGTACTCGGTGACATCGCCGCGCGAGACCGGCGCGATCTGCAGGTAGGTGAGGCTGCCATGCTGGTCCGGATGGCGTTCCAGGTAGCGCTCAAAGCCCAGGAAACGCTCGGGCAGGCCCTTGGAGTAATCCAGCCGGTCCACGCCGATCGCCAACTGGCGGTCGCGCAGGCTGTTGCGCAGGTCGCGCACGGCCGGCTTGTTGGCGCCGGCCTTGGCTTGCCGCGCGATGTGCTCGGTATCGATGCCAATCGGGAAGGCGGCGGCACGGAAGCGGCGACCGCCCGGGGCCTCCAGTTCGCCATCGGCCAGCACCCGACCGCCGCCGAACAGGCGCACGTAGGATTGGAAACGGTCGGCGTCGCGTTGGGTCTGGAAGCCGACCAGGTCATAGGCGTACAGGCTGGAAAACAGCCGCAGGTGGTCGGGCATGGCCTGCAGCAGGTCGGCCGAGGGCATCGGCACGTGCAGGAAGAAGCCGATCCGGCAGCCGATGCCGCGCTCGCGCAACAGCGAGGCCAGCGGTATCAGGTGGTAATCGTGGATCCACACGATGTCGTCCTCGCGCAGCAGCGGCGCGAGTTTTTCGGCGAACAGCGCGTTGACCCGGCGATAGGTTTCGCGGGTGGCACGGTCGTAGTCGACCAGGTCCAGGCGGAAGTGCAGCAGCGGCCACAGCGTGCGGTTGGCAAAGCCGTTGTAATAGCCATCCACGTCGCGCTTGTTGAGGTCCATGGTCACATAGCGGATGTCGCCTTCGACCTGCTCATGCACCGCACCGCTGTTGTCGCGCACCGATTTGCCACTCCAGCCGAACCAGACCCCGCCGCGCTCCTTGAGCGCGGCGAGCAGGCCGACTGCCAGCCCGCCGGCGCGGGTTTCCCCGGGCACCGCGACCCGGTTGGACACCACCACCAGCCGGCTCATGAGGCCTCCTGCCAGCTGCGCGACAGGCGCATGGCGGCGGTGATCAGGCCGACGTGCGAATAGGTCTGCGGGAAGTTGCCCCAGGCCTCGCCGCTGTCGAAGGCCAGGTCTTCGGAGAGCAGGCCCAGGTGATTGCGGCGCTCGAGCAGGGTTTCGAACATCTCGCGTGCTTCGTCCAGGCGGCCGATCGCCGCCAGCGCGTCGATATACCAGAAGGTGCAGATGGTGAAGCTGGTTTCCGGCTCGCCGAAGTCATCGGGCGCCACATACCGGTAGAGCGCGTTGCCATGCTTGAGGTCGCGGCCGATGGCTTCGACCGTGGCGACGAAGCGCGGGTCATTGGCCTCGATGAAGCCGATATCGGCCAGCAGCAGCAGGGACGCGTCCAGGCGGTGGCCGTCGAAGGTGTCGGTGAAGCGCCCCAGCTCCTCGCTCCACGCTTTTTCCAGGATGCGCGCGTGGATGATGTCGGCGCGCCCGCGCCAGTAATCGGCACGGTCGTCCAGCTTCAGGCGCACGGCGATCTTGCACAACCGGTCGCAGGCGGCCCAGCACATCGCGCTGGTATAGGTGTGCACTTCGGTGCGGCCGCGGAATTCCCACAGACCGGCGTCGGGCACGTCGTGCAGGGCGAAGGCCTGCTCGCCAAGTGGCTCCAGCCGCGCGAAAGTATGGGCATCGCCCGGGTCCTGCAGGCGCTGGTCGAAGAACAGCTGGGTGGACGCAAGCACCACGCTGCCGTAGACATCATGCTGGCGCTGCACCCAGGCCAGGTTGCCGCGACGCACCGGGCCCATGCCGCGGTAGCCGTCCAGCGAGGCCACTTCGGTTTCCTCCAGCTTCGCCTCGAAGCCGATGCCGTACAGCGGCTGCAGGCTGCCGTCGGCGGTGGCCAGGTTGAAGATGTAGCCCAGGAACTGCTCCATGGTGCGGGTGGCGCCGAGCCGGTTGAGCGTGCGCACCACGAAGGCGGCATCGCGCAGCCAGCAATAGCGGTAATCCCAGTTGCGGATGCTGCCGGGCGCTTCTGGGATGGAGGTGGTCATCGCAGCGATGATCGCGCCGCTGTCTTCGTACTGGCACAGCTTGAGGGTGATCGCACTGCGGATCACCGCGTCCTGCCATTCCAACGGGATGGACAGGTAACGCACCCACTCGCGCCAGTAGTCACGGGTACGTTGGAAGGACTCCTGCACGTAACCGCTGAGCGAGCGGTTCAGCGATTCGTCCACGCCGAGCACCAGGTTGACCGGGTGGTTGAGCACGAAGGGCAGGCCGTCGCGGACGAACCGCAGCGGCACGTCGGTGGTCAGGCGCAGCACGTGATCGGGCAGGACCCAGCGGATGTGGTTGCTGCCCCAGGTGGCATCGGGGACGCGCGCGCCCCAGTCGGCCAGCGGTCGCGCGCGCACGATGATGCGCGGGTTGCCGGCCAGCGGACGGACCTGGCGGATCAGGCTGACCGGCCGGTAGAAGCGATCGTTCTGGCGCCAGCGCGGGGCGAAATCAATGATTTCCAGCGCGCCGCCGTGCTTGTCGTGCAGCACGGTCCGCAGGATGGCCGTGTTGGTGAGGTAGCTCTGTTCGCTGCTGACCAGGTCTTCGAGTTCGATGGCGAAATCACCGCCTTCGTTTTGGTTGGGGCTGAGCAGGGCACAGAAGGTGGGGTCGCCATCGAAGGTGGGCAGGCAACTCCACACCACGCGTGCGTGTTGGTCGATCAATGCGCCGAAGCTGCCGTTGCCGACTACACCAAGATTAAGATCGGGTTGTGTCATGGGTACTGCATCTCGTTCGGGCCGTGCCACCGCAGCGGATGCAGCGGGGCGGCATCGGTGGGGTAAAGGGCCAGGGTCAGTACGCGTTTTCCCGCAGCCACGCATGCACGCTGCGGATGTCCGGCAGGGCGAAAACGGCGGCGCTGGGGCTGCGCGCGCCGACCAGTACGCTCCAGCCATGCTGGGCGTTGGCGGCGTCGAAGCCGAATTCATCGGTGAGGTCGTCGCCGAGGAACACCGGCAGGCGGCCTCGGAAGGGATATTCCTGCATCAGCTGTTGCAGGGCGCGGCCTTTGTCGCTGCCCTGCGGGACGAATTCGACGACGTGGTCGCCCGGTTGCAGGCGGTAGCCGGCGTGTCCGCGGATGTGGCGTTCGGCGAACGCGCGCACCTCGTCGGCGGCATGCGGGGCACCGCGCCAGTGCAGGGCCAGGCTGCGGCCCTTGTCTTCGACCAGCACACCGGGGTTGCCATGCGCGAAACGCATGGCCTGCTGGTGTACGGCGTGCAGCCATTCGCTGGTATCGGCGCTGTTGGCCTGGCTGTCGATGTGGCCATCGGCGCGACGCAGTTCATGACCGTGCAGTCCAGCGGCGGGGAGGTGAAGGGGCGCGAAGAGGTCGTCGAGCTGGTTGAGCGGGCGGCCGCTGATGAGGGCGACGGCGCCTTCGAGGCGATCGCTGATGCGGCCGATGGCTTCGCGGACTTCGGGCAGCAGCGTGACCGCTTCGGGGTCGCGCTCGAATTCGATGAGGGTGCCATCCACGTCGAGGAACAACGCACAGGCATCGTCCAGCAGTGGCGGCGACGGACGCGGGGGGAGGTCGTTGGCCATGCGTGCCAACATGCCATTCACGGTGTGATTGTTAGGTCATGGGCGTGCGTTGCGTGCCATGTTCACGTGCGGGAAGGGCAATGCCCAGCCTTCTCTAATATGGGGTGTGCCGAGGGAAGAGCAGCCGACCATGGGTCGGCTCTACCGTACCCCCTCACCAGTAGAGCCGACCGTTGGTCGGCTGCACCAATGATCAGAACGTATACCGCACCCGACGGTAGGGCCGGGTGCGTGCGCCGACAGAAGAGCAGCCGACCATGGGTCGGCTCTGCCGTACCCCCTCACCAGTAGAGCCGACCGTTGGTCGGCTGCACCAATGATCAGAACGTGTACCGCACACGCCCGGTAGAGCCGGGCCATGCCCGGCTGCACCAATGATCAGAACGTGTACCGCACCCGCCCGTAGTAATACGCACCATTGCTACCAATCGGCGACAACACGTCATACGGCAGGTTGCCGTAATAGTAGATATCGTCGTTGGACAGATCCGAATAATTGTCGGTCAGGTTCTGCCCGCCAAGGGCCACGCTCCACTGCGGGGTGATCTTGAACTCCACTTCCGCATCCAGCTGCCATTCCGCCCCATACGTCTGGCGCGGGACGAAGCCATCGCCGAAGTTGAACACGCGGGTGACACTGCCATAGCGGCTGACCCGGCTGCTCAGCGACCAGCGGTCGTCACTCCAGCTGGCGGCGAGCGCGGCGCGGGTGCGCGGGGTGGCATCGGTGAGGGTGTTGGTTTCTTCCACGCCGAACAGCACGTACTCCGGATCCAGCGCGAGCAGGCTGGCCGGGGTGGCCAGTACGTTCTTCAACGTGGTCTTGGTATAGGCGTAGGTACCGGTCAACAGCAGTTCGCCATCGCCCAGCGATTGCCGCCAGTTGCTCACCAGCTCGGCACCGCGGGTGCGGGTGTCGGCGGCGTTGACGAAGAAGCTCGCGCTCTGCAGGCCGGCCACGCCGAACTGCTGCTGCACGTAGTCGGTGAGTGCATCGCCGGTGATGCTTTCCGACAGCGCGATGCGGTCATCGATGTCGATCTGGAAGAAGTCCAACGACACATCGAAGTGGTCGCCGATGCGGCTGGTGAAGCCCAGGCTGGTGTTGAGCGACTTCTCCGGCTTCAGGTCAGAAGCGCCCAGGCCGCGTGCGATGGGATTGTTGACCGACAGCACGCGTCCCTGCACCAGCTGGCCGGCGGCGTTGTAACCGGTGGAGGTGGATTCGTAACCGATCTGCGCCAGCGACGGCGCGCGGAAGTTGTTGGAAATCGCGCCGCGCAGCGCGAAGGCCGGGGTGAATTCATAGCGCAGGCCCAGCTTGCCGGTCAGTTCGCCGCCGTAGTCATCGCTGTGTTCGTAGCGCGCGGCCAGGTCGCTGGAGAAATGCTCGCCGAACTGGCTGGACAGGCTGGCATAGGCGCTGGCCACATCACGCGACAGCGAGGTCGCATCCTGCGGAGTCAGCCCGCCGCCGGCCTGCGAGCCGGTCGGACGATCGGTGAACGGGCCGGCGGCGTAGCTGCTCGGGTCGCCCGGACGGGTCTGGTAGTGGTCACGCCGCGCTTCCACGCCCAGGCCGAGGCTGTGGGTGATGTTCTCGCCCTGGTTGAACACGCGGCCCAGGTCGAGGTTGGCCACGGTCAGTTCGTTCTGGTAATCGCCGGTTTTGAAGCGGGTCGGGCTGGTCGGACCGAGCGAGGCGTTGAGCGAGTTGCGCAGGCGGTAGGTGAAGCGGTTGGTGCCGTAATCCAGGCTGGCGTCGTAGTTCCACTCGCCCCATTGGCCCTTCGCACCGGCCACGGCCTGCACGTCGCGGTTCTCGCCTTCGGAGATCGGGCGGTAGCCGTTGGGATAGACCTGCGCCCAGTTGGCGTCGCTGTCGGGGTAGCGGAAGTAGTTGGCGCCTTCGCTGTCGCGCTGGTTGAACGTGCTGAAGAAATAGAACTTGGAGGTCTCACCGAACGGCAGCTCGGTATTGATCCAGGCGTTGAGGTCACGGGTCTTGCCATCGCCAAGCACGTAATTGCGCTTGCCCTGCAGCGCCAGGTTGGTATCGCTCTGGTCCCACGGCGGGATCTGGTCGAAGCCGGCGCGGTTGGTGCCTTCGTGGTTCTTCAGCTCCAGGCCCACGCGCAGGAAGCCGCCGTCTTCGCCCAGCCGGGTGCCGACCTTGGCACTGGCATAGCTGGTCTGGCCGTCGGTGACGGTGCGGTCGATCGGCTTGAGGTCGGTGTGGTTGGCGCCGAAGCTGGCCTCGAACGCGCCGCCTTCCGGGGCGTCGTCGAGAATCACGTTGATCACCCCGGCCACCGCATCGGAGCCGTACAGCGCGCCGGCGCCGTCGCGCAGCACTTCGATGCGCTTGATCGCGCTGATCGGAATGGCGTTGAAGTCTACCGGCGTGGTGCCCTTGCCGATCTTGCTGTCGGTGTTGACCAGCGCGCTGGTGTGGCGGCGCTTGCCGTTGACCAGCACCAGGACCTGGTCCGGCGAGAGCCCGCGCAGCTGCGCGGCGCGGATGTGGTCGGCACCGCCGGAGTTGGATTGGCGCGGGAAGTTGAACGAGGGCAGCAGCGCCTGCAGCGCGCTGCCCAGTTCACCGTTGACCACGCCAGCCTTGCGGATGTCTTCGGCGGTGAGCACGTCCACCGGCGAGGTGGATTCCAGCACGGTGCGGTCCACCGCGCGGGTGCCGGTGACGATCACGGTGTCCAGCGTGGTGGCCGAGCCGGGCGCGTCCTGCGCAGTTGCATCCTGGGCGAGCAGGGGGGAGGAGAGGACGAGCGCGATGGCAAGGCCAAGGCGCGACGCGGACGGACGGGACATGCGGACTCCAGCAGGACGACGAGGGGGGGGGGACGGGGAGTGGCGTCGCCGACTAATGGTCGGCGCTACCAATCCATCCGGATGAAGCGATATATTATCTTCGCGTGATGTCCCTGTGTGACGCAAGCCCCATCGGGGTGGTTATAAGCAGATAGCCGTTGGCGATCTGCACCGGACCTGGATGTCCGGCACGCTCCTTCCCTGCCTGTCCCTGTGTTTCCGGAGAGTTGTCCATGAAGTTCCGCACCATCCTGATCGCCCTGGTTATGGCCACCAGCGGCTGTGCCACTGCCGCCCCGGCCGCCAAGCCGACCCCGCCCGCCACCGCCACGGCGACCCTGCAGGGCGACGCCGCGCGCCCCGATGCTGCTGCCGGCTGGGTGCGCAGCGAGCTCTATTTCGGTGTGGGAGAAGAAACCGGCGTGGCCGACCGACCGCAGACCGAAGGCATCACCGACGCGCAGTGGCGCGCCTTTCTCGACAAGGAAGTCACCCCGCGCTTTCCGGACGGCCTGACCGTGTTCGACGCCTACGGCCAGTGGCTGTTCCGCGGCGCGGCCGAGCCCAACCGCCTGCGCACCAAGGTGCTGGTGGTGCTGCACGAGAACACCCCGCAGCGCCGCGCGGACATTGAAGCGATCCGGCTGGCGTGGAAGCAGGCCACCGGTCATCAGTCCGTGTTGTGGGCGCAGCAGGCGGTTGAAGTATCGTTCTGAGCACGCGCGCCACCTTGGCGCGGCAGGAGGCCGGCATGAACGAGATCACCCGTGGGCGTTGCGTGCTGCTGTTCGGGCTGGCGTTGGCCGCCTGCGCGCCCGTGGCGCAGGCGGCGGCAGCCGATGCGGAGCTGCGCATTGTGCTTGGACCGGGCACGGTCGCTACCGCCCGCGTGGAAACGCAGGGCACCATTGCGCTGCTGCTGCCCTCGGGTCGGCAGCAGCGTCTGGACGGCGTAGCCGATGCCGATGGCAACGCGCGCTTGAGCCAGCTGGACGTCGACTTCGACGGTCGCCCCGAACTGGTGG
Organism: Stenotrophomonas sp. P5_A9; assembly: GCF_056400525.1. NCBI lineage: Bacteria > Pseudomonadati > Pseudomonadota > Gammaproteobacteria > Lysobacterales > Lysobacteraceae > Stenotrophomonas > Stenotrophomonas sp. P5_A9. The sequence goes on along the minus strand of NZ_JBFULC010000058.1, from coordinate 13,957 downwards.
CACGCGCTTCGGTAGGGCAGGTCAACGAAGCGGTGGCGGTGTACCGCTTCGACCCAAAGCAGGGACGCTTCGTGCCGCTGACGCTGCCGACCGGTTCGCATGCGCAGTGTGGCGAGCTGATGGGGCTGGACGTGGATGCCGCCAACCGCACCCTGAGCAGCAGCTGCCGCAGTGGCCCGATGTGGTACGTGGACCTGTACCGCTATCACGCGGGGCGGCTGTATCTGTATCGCGCCGAACGCGTGCTGATGCTTGGCGATGCGCTGGAGGCGACGATCTTCGTCAAGCAGACCGCCGACACTGGCCCGATGGCGGTCTGGAGTACCTACGACCCGGCTGGCAAGGTACTGGAGACCGCCATCTCCGATGGTCTGGTCGCACCGCGCAATGACCGCCCATTGCTGCCCTTCAGCGGCGAGGTGGTGCCTGCGCGGGTGCCGCTGCATGCGCGGCCCGGCGACACCAGCACCCGGCGTTACCTGGTGCGCGGTGACCGCGTTGAACTGCTGGACGAGCAGGACGGTTGGGTGAAGGTGCGCTATGCCAACCCGACGCGAGGCGACATCGTGGGGTGGGTAAACGCCAATCCATGATCTGATCGCCCGGGTTCGCACATGGGGATCACTTTCGCAGGTCTACCCTGACGCTTCCCCCAGGTAGTGGACGTTCCCTCATGAGCAAGCGCGTTGCCGAGATCGTGGTTGAAACCCTGCAGGCTGCCGGTGTCCGTCACTGTTACGGCATCGTCGGCGATACCCTCAACTACGTCACCGATGCCATCCACCACAGCGAGATTGAGTGGGTGCACATGCGCCATGAGGAAGTGGCTGCGTTCGCTGCCGGCGCCGAGTCGTTGATCAGCGGGCAGCTCACCGCCTGCGCCGGTTCCTGCGGCCCGGGCGGCCTGCACTTCATCAACGGCGTGTTCGAGACCAACCGCAACCGCGCGCCGATGGTGCTGATCGCCAGCCAGGTGGTTACCGCCGAGCTGGGCATGGAGTTCCCGCAGGAGGTTGATTTCAAGGCGGTATATGCCAGCTGCAGCGTGTTCTGCGAGCAGGTGCACAGCCCGCAGCAGGCGCGCCGCGTGGTCGCGCTGGCCTGCCAGGCGGCGATCAGCCGGCGTGGCGTGGCGGTGGTGATCCTGCCGGCCGATATCAGCGAGGCCGAGGTCAAGCACGATGTGCCGTTCTCGGTGCATTACACCCAGCCGGTGCTGCGCCCCAGCGATGACGAACTGCAGCGCATCGCCGCGCTGATCGCCGATGGCAAGCGCATCGGCATCTATGCGGGTGCCGGCTGCGAGCATGCCCATGACGCACTGGTGGCGCTGGGCGAACGGCTCAAGGCACCGATCGCGCACACCTCGCGGGCCAAGGATTTCGTGGAGTACGACAACCCGTACAACATGGGCATGACCGGCATCTTCGGCATCGAATCGGGCTACCACACGCTGATGGCCTGCGACACGCTGTTGCTGCTCGGCGCCGACTTTGCGTGGGGCCAGTACTACCCGGACAAGGCCACGCTGATCCAGGTCGATCGCGATGGCAGCCATCTCGGCCGCCGCCATCCGGTCAACCTGGGCGTGGTCGGCGACATCGGGCCCACCCTGGAGGCGCTGTTGCCCCTGCTGCCGCCGCGCGAGGACCGCAGCTTCCTGGACGAGTGCATCAGCCACCGCGACAAGGCGCTGGCAACGCGTGCCAAGGAAGAGGAACCGGGCGAGGGCGAGCTGATCCACCCGCAGCACCTGACCGCGCTGATCAACCGCTACGCCAGCGACGATGCCTTGTTCACCGCCGACGGTGGCTCGCCGATGGTATGGATCCTGCGCCACATCCGCGTCAATGGCCGTCGCCGCACCCTGACCAGCCTGCTGCACGGCACGATGGCCAATGCCATGCCACAGGCACTGGGCCTGCAGAAGGCGTATCCGGGCCGGCAGGTGATCTCGCTGTCCGGCGATGGCGGCATCGCGATGCTGCTGGGCGACCTGCTCACGGCGGTGCAGGAAAACCTGCCGATCAAGGTGGTGGTCTACAACAACAGTTCGCTCAACTTCGTCGAGCTGGAGCAGAAGGTCGAGGGTCTGCTGGACAACTACACCGACCTGAAGAACCCCGATTTCGGCCGGCTGGCCGAGGTGATCGGCTTCTACGGGCGCACCGTGACCCGCTCGGAGGACCTGGAGCAGGCGGTGCAGGACTTCCTGGCCCACCCTGGCCCGGCGCTGCTGGACGTGCACACCAGCCCGACCGAGCTGGTGATGCCGCCGCAGGTAGAGGCCAAGCAGGTAGCCGGCACCGCGCTGTATGCGGCCAAGGCCCTGCTCAGCGGACGGGTGGGCGACGTGCGCGACCTGCTCGCGAACAACTTCCTCAACAAGCCCTGAGGCAGCGCCGGCGCCGCAGGGATGCCGAAGGGACCAGGTAGTGCCGGCCGCTGGCCGGCTCCTCCGAATCCTGCAGGGGATATCGGAAGCCGATCACCGGCCGGCACCACCGGGACAGGTCAGCGCGCAGCGGCGTCCGCCCCCTGCGCAGGCGCACCGATGTCCCCCGGCGTTCCATCCATGTGCCTGTTACTACGAGCGGTGAGGCCCTACCATCGGCTACCCCCTCCCCACGGTCGTCCTTGCGCATGTCCGCCTCCGCTCCCGTCCGCTCCGGACCTCCCCGCTGGTTCGTCGCCGGCGATTTCAACGGTTTTTTCGGTCTGGTGGTCGACAACCTGTCGATCCTGGGCTTCATCGCGATGGCGCTGGTCAGCATCTTCCAGTTCCCGGCCGACGTGGTATTCGGCCGCATGTTCCCCGGCACCGCCTTTGGCGTGCTGGTCGGCAACGTGCTCTACACCTGGATGGCGCGACGCCTGGCCACGCGCACCGGGCGTGATGATGTCACCGCGATGCCGCTTGGCCTGGATGCGCCCACTAGCATCGGCATGGCCCTGTTGGTACTCGGCCCGGCGTTCCTCGCCTTCAAAGCGCAGGGTCTGGCGCCGCATGACGCGGCCATCGCCACCTGGCAGCTGGGCATGGCCTCGCTGGTGATCATGGGCGTGCTGAAAGTCATCCTGTCCTTCTTCGGCGAAGCGGTTACCCGCGCACTGCCGCGTGCATCGCTGCTGGGCTCCATCGCCGGCATCGCGATCGTGCTGATGGGCTTCCTGCCGCTGCTGGAAACCCTGCGTTCGCCGATCGTCGGCTTCGTCACCCTGGGCCTGCTGCTGTACGTGCTGCTCGCCAAGCGCAAGCTGCCGATCCGCGCGCCGGGCGTGCTGGTCGCGTTCGTGTTCGGCACGATCCTGTATTACGGCCTCGGCCTGGTCGGCCTGGGCGCACCGGGCTTCCACGTGCCCGACTGGACGCCGCCGCAGGTGGTGCTGCCGTGGCCCACGTTGGGTTTCATTGAGGGCCTGCCGACGGCAATCACCTACCTGCCGCTGCTGCTGCCGTTCGGCCTGCTGATGGTGGTGGGTGGTATCAACGTCTCCGAAAGCGCGCGCGCGGCCGGTGACGACTACCGCACCCGCGACATCCTGCTGGTCGAAGCGGTGGCGACGCTGGTCGCCGGGCTATGCGGCGGTGTTGCGCAGACCACGCCGTACATCGGCCAGCCGGCCTACAAGCACATGGGCGCGCGCAGCGGCTACACGCTGCTGACCGGCCTGTTCGTGGGCATCGGCGGCATGCTCGGGGTAATCTCCGGGCTGGTGCAGTGGCTGCCGTTGGCGGTGCTGGCACCGATCATCGTATACGTGGCCATCGACATCACCACGCAGGCCTTCCAGGCCACCCCGCGTGAACACGCCGGCGCGATGGTGCTGGGCTTCCTGCCCTCGGTGGCTTACCTGCTGGCGATCAAGGCGCCTGGCTGGATCGCACCGGCGCAACTGGCGGCGATGACCTCCACGCTGGACGGCCACGGCCTGCCCGAGCTGGCGGTGGTCTTCACTCTGGGCAATGGCTTCATCATCACCTCGATGCTGTGGATCGCCGCGGTGGTGGCGATGATCGACGGCAGGCTGCTGCGCTCTTCCGGTTTCCTGCTGGTGGCGGCGGCGCTCACCCTGTTCGGGTTGATCCACTCGGTGGACCCGCGTGGCGGCATCTATCTGCCGTGGCAGCTGGTGGGCTTGCCGAAGATCATCATGTGGCAGTTTGCCGGTGCCTACGTGGCGCTGGCCGGATTGCTGGCACTGCTGTCGTTGCAGAAGCAGGAACGCTGACGACGGGGAGGGAGTGCCGGCCGTTGGCCGGCGCCAAGTGGCCGCGCTACCGCCCGGTGGCCGGCCAGCGGCCGGCATTACGATCCGGGGCGGTGTGCGGCAATCAGGTGTCGCCATCCAGCTCGGGGTAGTGGCGGAAAATGCCGTTGGTGTTGAATGCAAGGCGGCGGTCGGACGCCAGGTAGGCAGCGATGTTCGGCCGCCGTTCCACCCGCTCCTTGAGCGCGTGCAGCAACGGCGACGCGGGCCACAGCGCCTGCATGCGCCGCGGGAACATGTACTCCAGCCCGCTCAGCAGCTGGAACAGTGACAGGTCCACGTAAGAGTGCTCGCGCAGCGGATGACGCTCGCCGTTGTCCTTCAGCACGCCTTCGAAGTAGCCCAGGAATTTCGGCAGCCGCTCGGTCCGCATCGCCGCGGCGCGTGCCTTGGCTTCGTGCTTCTGGTCCTCGTAGTACGTCGATGCGGAGATCGGGTGGTGGGTGTCGTGCACTTCGGCGACCAGGTCGGCGATGGTCAACTGCAGCTGCAGCGCCTGCTGACGGCGTGAGGCCGCCTCGGGCACCAGGCCGAGCTCCGGCGCAAGGTAGTCCAGGATCGCGCCCACCTGGGCGATCACCTGCCTGCCACTCTTCAGAAAAGGCGGGGCGAACGGGCGCAGGCCGTCTTCCTTGCCCTGCAGGAACGGCTGCATCACCGCGTCGCCATGCACGCGCGCCATGTCGGTGTAGGCCGCGCCAGCATCTTCCAGCGCCAGCCGGATGAACTCGCCACGGCCCTGGATGCCGGTCCAGTAGTAAAGCTCGTACTGCATCACGGTGCTCCACAAGAACAGTGCACAGCATCGGCGTGCCCATGCTACGCGGGCGTGAGCGTGTGTGGCGGCGGGCGTGGCAGCGGTTCATCGCGCCTGCGGGATGATGCGGTGTCAACGCGCATCCTGCGGTCGTGCAGGTGCGCAGGGAACCCCGCCCGATGGCGGGGGTCATACGGTGTCCAGGCACGTGCAACGCGAGGTACGGCAACATGCAGAAGAGTGGAAAGGCGATCTGGCCGTGGGTGTTGGGTGTGGTGGTGATCGGCGGTGCGGGAACGTGGTTGTTCAGCGACACCCTGCGCGGTCTTGTCGATGACATAAAGGTGCCCGTGCAGGCGCCGGCAGCACAACAGGGTACGGATACGAAGATATCGCCCGTTCCTGCATCACCTGCGGCGCCAGCGCCGCCTCCCATCCAGCATCCGGTCGATCCCCGGGATGCGGCCGATCCGGCACTGCCCTCCCTGGCCGACAGCGATGGGCCGGTGTTCGACGCACTGTCGTCGCTGTTCAACGGCGACGGCGCACTGGTACTGCTGTTGCGCGATCATCTGATCCAGCGCGTGGTCACCCATATCGACAACCTCGACAAGCCCAGCGTGCCAACGCCCGCGATGGCGGTACGTGCGTTGCCCGGCAGCCTGCAGGTCGAGACGGGGGATGGCACGATGCACATCGCGGCGACCAACGCCGCGCGCTACGCCCCCTACGTGAAGGCCTTTACCGCGCTGGATGCGGCGGCGGCGGGCAAGGCCTATGTGCGCGTCTACCCGTTGCTTCAGCAGGCGTATGCAGAACTGGGGCAGCCCAACGCGTACTTCAACGACCGGTTGGTGGCGGTGATCGACCACCTGCTGCAGACACCGGAGCCGCCGCGCCCGTTGTCGGTGACGCGCGATGAGCGCGGCCGCTATCGCTTTGTCGATCCCGCCCTGCAGGCACGCTCGGTGGGACAGAAGCTGCTGCTGCGCATGGACGCCGCGCAGTCACACGCAGTGAAACAGCAGCTGCGGGCGATCCGCGCGGCAATCAGCCGCGGCTGATGGCGGGCGCTGCCGCCGGTCCGGAGGTGGGAAGGGCGGCGCGTTGGCGGCAGGCAGCAAAGCAGGGCGCGTTTCGTGCGGCGCTTGACGGGGGACAAGGACGGTCGCTGAGGGCGTCGTAACGCAGGCCGTCGAACTGGCCAGAACGAGCATGCGGCGCGCCAGCGCCGGCAGGCCGTCGCGCATTGCATCCAGCTGCTGAAGCACGTCAGGCACCAGGGCCTGGCGCCAGAACCCGTTGGCCGCCAGCCCGCGCGCTACCGTGGCCAGCAACGCCCGCGGCGCGTGCAGGGCCGACAGGTCACGGTCGTGCAGCAGGCGGGCGACGGTGTCCTGGTGACGTCGGCAGCGGTTTCCCGGCAGGCCACGCGACCCCCCAGCCAGCCCTGCGGCGGCGAGGGTAACGGGACAGCGTGCCGACGATCTCGTGTCGTGGCTGCATGGGAATCACTCTAAAAGCCACACCAGGCAACGCCGAATGCTGAATAGTAATGATACGTATTCGCATATATTGAGGTGCGAGCGCTGTATTGCCAGCCCGGAGTGTCTTGAATCACTGCGCGACAACCGCATATCCGTTACATCTGCCAGCCAGGCTGGCCATTACACGAAAGAGGAACTCCCCATGCGGATGGACAAGCTCACCTCGCGTTTCCAGCAGGCGCTGGCTGACGCGCAGTCGCTGGCCGTGGGCCGCGACCACAACATCATCGAACCGGTGCACGTATTCACGGCGCTGCTGGACCAGCAGGGCGGCAGCACGCGCCCGCTGCTTTCCCAGGCCGGGGTCAACGTGCCGGTGCTGCGTGAACGCCTCAACGATGCGCTCGATGCGCTGCCGAAGGTCTCCGGGCAGGAAGGCAACCTGTCCATCGGCAACGACCTCAACCGCCTGCTCAACAACACCGACAAGCTGGCCCAGCAGCATGGCGATGCCTTCATCGCCAGCGAGTGGTTCGTGCTGGCCGCGCTGGACGACAGCGGCACGCTGGGCATGGCGCTGCGCGCCGCCGGTGCCGACAAGACCCGCATCGACGCGGCGATCGACAAGATCCGCGGCGGCGAGAGCGTGCAGTCGGAGAACGCCGAAGAACAGCGCCAGGCGCTGGAAAAGTACACCATCGACCTGACCGCGCGCGCCGAGAGCGGCAAGCTGGACCCGGTGATCGGCCGTGACGAAGAGATCCGCCGCACCATCCAGGTGCTGCAGCGCCGGACCAAGAACAACCCGGTGCTGATCGGCGAACCCGGCGTGGGCAAGACGGCCATTGTCGAGGGCCTGGCCCAGCGCATCATCAATGACGAAGTGCCCGAAGGCCTGCGCGGCAAGCGCGTGCTGTCGCTGGACATGGGCGCGCTGATTGCCGGTGCCAAGTTCCGTGGTGAATTCGAAGAACGCCTCAAGGCTGTGCTCAACGACCTGGCCAAGAGCGAAGGGCAGGTGATCCTGTTCATCGATGAGCTGCACACCATGGTCGGCGCGGGCAAGGCCGATGGCGCGATGGATGCCGGCAACATGCTCAAGCCTGCGCTGGCGCGTGGCGAGCTGCATTGCGTGGGCGCCACCACCCTGGATGAGTACCGCAAGTACATCGAGAAGGATGCCGCGCTGGAGCGCCGCTTCCAGAAGGTGCTGGTGGGCGAGCCCAGCGTGGAGGACACCATCGCGATCCTGCGTGGGTTGAAGGAAAAGTATGCCGTGCACCATGGCGTGGAGATCACCGACCCGGCGATCGTCGCCGCCGCCACGTTGTCGCACCGCTACATCGCCGACCGTCAGCTGCCGGACAAGGCCATCGACCTGATGGACGAGGCGGCCTCGCGCATCCGCATGGAGATCGACTCCAAGCCGGAGGAACTGGATCGCCTGGAGCGTCGCGTGATCCAGTTGAAGATCCAGCGCGAAATGCTCAAGAAGGAAAAGGACGAGGCCTCGCGGCAGCGCCTGGCCGATCTGGAAAGCGATATCGATGCGCTGGAGCGCGAGTTCTCCGACCTCAATGAAATCTGGAAGTCGGAAAAGGCCACGCTGCAGGGCGCCACCAAGATCAAAGAGCAGATCGAGCACGCCAAGCTGGAGCTGGAATCGGCCCAGCGCCGGCAGGATTTCGGCCGCATGAGCGAAATCCAGTACGGGCAGTTGCCGCAGCTGGAAAAGCAGCTGGCCGCCGCGCAGGAAGTGGAAACCACCGAGTTCAAGCTGGTCCAGGACCGGGTCACCGCCGAGGAGATCGCCGAGGTGGTCTCGCGCTGGACCGGTATCCCGGTCAACCGCATGCTCGAAGGCGAGCGCGACAAGCTGCTGCGCATGGAAGACATGCTGCATGACCGCGTGGTCGGCCAGGAAGAGGCGATCAAGGTGGTGTCCGATGCCGTGCGTCGCTCGCGTGCCGGCTTGTCCGATCCGGATCGCCCGAGCGGCTCGTTCCTGTTCCTGGGCCCCACCGGCGTCGGCAAGACCGAGCTGTGCAAGGCGCTGGCCGAGTTCCTGTTCGACAGCACCGACGCGATGATCCGCATCGACATGAGCGAGTTCATGGAGAAGCACAGCGTGGCCCGCCTGATCGGTGCGCCCCCGGGGTATGTCGGCTACGAAGAGGGCGGCTACCTCACCGAGGCGGTGCGTCGTCGTCCGTATTCGCTGATCCTGCTGGACGAGGTGGAGAAGGCGCATCCGGATGTGTTCAACATCCTGCTGCAGGTGCTCGACGATGGCCGCCTCACCGACGGCCAGGGCCGCACCGTGGACTTCCGCAACACCGTCATCGTGATGACCTCCAACCTGGGCTCGCACCAGATCCAGGACATGAGCAGCGATGACAGCCCGGAGGCCTACACGCAGATGAAGGCCGCGGTGATGGGGGTGGTGCAGGCGCACTTCCGCCCGGAGTTCATCAACCGCCTGGACGACATCGTGGTGTTCCACCCGCTGGACAAGGTGCAGATCAAGCAGATCGCGCGCATCCAGATGCAGGGCCTGGAAAAGCGCCTGGCCGAACGTGGCCTGCGCATCGAGGTCAGCGACGCCGCCTTCCAACTGCTGGGCAATGTCGGCTTCGATCCGGTCTACGGCGCGCGGCCGCTCAAGCGCGCAATCCAGTCGCAGATGGAGAACCCACTGGCGCAGAAGATCCTGTCCGGCGAGTTCCTCAGCGGCGATGTGATCCGCGTCGACGCAGCCGAAGGCAAGCTGGTGTTCGTGAAGGGCTGATCCTGTCCCGTGCCTGCGGCCTGATAGCCGTTTGGCCTCACGCCATGCGGCATTGGCATGAACCCCCGCCCCGGCGGGGGTTTTTTGTTCGGTATCGTCAGCGTTCAACCGGAGGAGACGAGATGTCCGAGCACGGCAGTCCCCCATCACCGTGGCGCACGGAGACCATCGCCGTCCACGGCGGCTACACGCCCGATCCAACCACCCGCGCGGTGGCGGTGCCGATCTACCAGACCGTGGCCTACGCCTTCGATGACACCCAGCACGGCGCGGACCTGTTCGACCTGAAGGTGCCGGGCAACATCTACACCCGCATCATGAACCCCACCACGGACGTGCTGGAGCAGCGCATCGCCGCGCTCGAAGGCGGCATCGGCGCGCTGGCGCTGGCCTCCGGGCAGGCCGCCATCACCTACGCGATCCAGACCATCGCCGAAGCCGGCGACAACATCGTTTCCTCCAGTGCGCTGTATGGCGGCACCTACAACCTGTTCGCGCATACCCTGCCGCAGTTCGGCATCCAGACCCGGTTTGCCGACTACAACGATCCCGAGGCGTTCGCGGCCCTGATCGACGACCGCACCAAGGCCGTCTTCGTCGAGTCGATCGGCAACCCACGCGGCAACATCACCGATATCGAAGCGGTGGCGAAGATCGCCCACGCGCACGGTGTGCCGGTGATCGTGGACAACACCGTGGCCACCCCTTACCTGCAGCGCTCGTTCGATTTCGGCGCGGACATCGTGGTGCACTCGCTGACCAAGTATCTCGGCGGCCATGGCACCAGCCTGGGCGGCGCCATCGTCGATTCGGGCCGCTTCCCCTGGGCCGAGTACAAGCAGCGCTTCCGCCGGCTCAACGAGCCGGACGTGAGCTACCACGGCGTGGTCTATACCGAGGCGCTAGGCCCGGCGGCCTACATCGGCCGCGCGCGGGTGGTGCCACTGCGCAACACCGGCGCGGCGATCTCCCCGTTCAATTCGTTCCTGATCCTGCAGGGCATCGAAACCCTGGCGCTGCGCATGGACCGGATCAACGCCAACGCGCTGGCGGTGGCGCAGTTCCTGCGCGACCACGCCAAGGTGGACTGGGTGAACTATGCCGCGCTGCCGGACCATCCTGAGCATGCGCTGGTGCAGAAGTACCTGCGCGGCCACGGCTCAGGCGTGCTCACCTTCGGCCTGCCCGGTGGCCGCGCCGCCGGCGCACGCTTCCTGGATGCGCTGCAGTTGTTCACCCGCCTGGTGAATCTGGGCGATGCCAAATCGCTGGCCACCCATCCGGCCTCGACCACGCACCGCCAGCTGGACGCGGCCGAGCTGGAGAAAGCCGGTGTAAGCGAAGACACCGTTCGGCTGTCGATCGGCATCGAACATATCGACGACCTGCTGGCCGACCTGCAGCAGGCGTTGGCGAAGGCGTAGAGGTGGGGCCCACGGCGGCCGGTGCGGGCCGTCCGCCGTGGGGTTTTTGACGCCGCCGAGGCTGCGCTATCGGCTTGGGGCATGTGCTGGCCACGCAGGGCGGCGGCGCGGGCTAGACTCGTTGCGCGTGCCGATCAACGGTCGACACCGACGATGACGGGCCTGCAACTGCGCAAGATCGGCCACGCGCCGTGGCGGGCACCGACGCATGCTGGACGTCACCCGACACGGAGCCCGTCATGAGCCGCATTGCTCAGTTACGCCAACGCCACGGCATCGACCGTGTGATCGCCCACCTGCAGCAGTGCCTGCGGAGCGGCGAGCCCTTGCCCGATCTGGATGCGCTGGCGGCCATCGCGCACCGGTCGCCGTTCCATTTCCATCGCCTGTACCGCGCGCTGACCGGCGAAACGCCGGGGCGCACCGTGGCCCGCCTTCGCCCGCTGCGCGCGCTGCAGTTGCTGGCCCGCGCCGACAGCCGGGTGACCGAGGTAGCGCTGGAGGTGGGTTTTGAAAGCCCGCAGGCGTTGGCCCGCGCCTGCCGGCAGGCCGTGGACGCCACGCCCAGCGCCCTGCGCGAGGATGCGGCGCTGCGCGCGCACTGGCAGCAACGACTTGCGCTGCCGGCCGGTGACGGCAACGACGACATGACCCCGCTGCAGGTGCAGGTGACTGCGCTGGAGCCGTTCGACGTGGTGGTGTTGCGCACGCGCGGCGCCTTCGACGACCTCGACCAGGCGTTCGGGCAGGTGTATGCCTGGGCTGCGGAACAGGGCCTGGCCGACCACTTGCAGGCGCTGGTGGGCATCGCGCTGAACGACCATCGCGATGTCCCGGCCGACGCGTGCGAGTTCGAGTGCGGCATGGGCTTTGGCCGCGCCTTTGACGGCATCCCCGCGCCATTGCGTGCGCTGACCCTGGGCGGTGGCGAGTATGCCGTGCTGCGCCATGTGGGCAGCTACGCCGGATTGGACGCGGCCACCGACGCACTGCTGCGCCAGTGGCTGCCCGACAGCGGGCACGCACTGCGCGACGCGCCGCTGTACTACCACTACCTGGACGATCCCGAAGACGTGCCCGAGGCGATCCTGCGGGCGGACATCTGCGTGCCGGTGCGCTGACCGGACACACGGCCGGTACGCGCGGCTGGAATGAACAGCAGCCACCCATGGGGTGGCTCTACCGGGGGTGTGTTGACGTGGTGATACGTGGCGCATCGGTGCGGCGGTATGTGGCGCATCGGCGCGCCAGAGGTAGAGCCACCCCATGGGTGGCTGCGCGCGGTGCCCGAACGCGACGCGGACACGCGATCCGCGCCGCTACACCACCGGGATGCTGTGCTTGCCCAAGGTGCGGTACGGCGGGGTCGCCATCACCATCTCGGCCAGCGAATAGGCCAGCTCGCGCTCGGCCATGACCGTGCCGTCGGCGCCATGCTCGAGCAGGTGCTTCACTTCGGCATCGCTGTGCGCGCGGGCCAGCAGGGTCAGGCCCGGGTTCAACGCGCGCAGCTTGGCCAGGGTCTCACCAGCTTCCAGCGGCTGCGGGATCGCCAGTACGGCGATCTTGGCGCGCTCGGGATGGGCCTCGGCCAGCACCTTGTCCGAGGCCGCGCTGCCGCGGATGCCGGGCAGCCCGGCCGCGTGCGCTTCGGCCACGTGTTCGCGGTTGTCGTCGATCACCAGCACCGGCACGCCACGATCCCGCAGCACCTGGGCCAGCGCGCTGCCGACGCGGCCGTAGCCGATCACGATGGCATGGTCGTGCAGGTCCAGCGACGGGCCGGGCGGCAGCTCGGTTTCCACCGCGGTCGGCGTGGTTTCCTGGTGCTTGAGCAGCCAGCGGTCGAGCAGGCCGAACACCAGCGGGTTGAGCATGATCGAGATCAGCGCACCGGCCAGCACCAGCGCCTGCCCGGTGGGCGGCAGGATTTTCAGCGTCACGCCGAGGCCGGCGATGATGAAGGCGAACTCGCCGATCTGCGCCAGGCTGGCCGAGATGGTCAGCGCGGTGCCGGTCGGGTGGCCGAACGCGCGCACGATCACGAACGCGGCGGCGGATTTGCCGAACATGATGATCGCTGCGGTGGCCAGCACCTGCCACGGATGTTCGATCAGGATCGCCGGGTTGAACAGCATGCCCACCGAGACGAAGAACAGCACCGCGAACGCATCGCGCAGCGGCAGTGAATCGTTGGCGGCCTTGTGGCTCAGCTCCGATTCGTTGAGCAGCATGCCGGCGAAGAACGCACCGAGCGCGAACGACACACCGAACAGCATCGCCGAACCGAACGCCACGCCAAGTGCAATGGCCAGCACCGCCAGGGTGAACAGCTCGCGCGAACCGGTACCGGCGATGCGTTCGAGGATCCACGGGATCACCCGCCGCCCCACCACCAGCATCACCGCCACGAACAGGCCCAGCTGCACGAAGGTCCAGCCGATGCTGGCCAGCACACTGCCGACGGTATGGGTTTCATTGGCCGCATCCGGACCGAACACGCCGGCCAACACCGGCATCATCACCAAGGCCAGCACGCAGGCCAGGTCTTCCACGATCAGCCAGCCGATCGCGATCTTGCCACGCTGGGTTTCCAGCAGGCGCCGTTCTTCCATCGCGCGCAACAACACCACGGTACTGGCGGTGGCCAACGCGAAGCCGAACACGATGCCGTGGATCACCGGCCAGCCCATCAGCGCCGCCAGGCCCCAGCCGAGCAGGGTGGCCACCAGAATCTGGCCGATGGCGCCGGGGATGGCGATGGCCTTGACCGCCATCAGGTCCTTCAGCGAGAAATGCAGGCCGACACCGAACATCAGCAGCATCACGCCGATCTCGGCCAGCTGGTTGGCCAGCGCCTGGTCGGCGACGAAGCCGGGAGTGAAGGGTCCTACGCAGATGCCCGCAACCAGGTAACCGACCAGCGGAGACAAACGCAGCTTGTTGGCCAGCGCGCCGAAGATGAAGGCGAGCCCCAGGCCAACGGCAACGATGTTGATCAGGTCGGTGTCATGGTGCATCGGGGCTCGCAGAACAGGGGAATGCCCCGATTTTCACCGATGCGGTGGTATCGAGCAAACATCGACGACCGCAAGGCTGTCATGTCCCCGTGGTCAGGTGATGTGCTGTCCGGGACAGGCGCGCGCGACAGGCAGGAATGCGCTGAATCAGGATTTGCCAGGCTGAAAATGCCCACGCCCCGGCGGACCGGGGCGTGGGATTCAACGGT
>NZ_JBFULC010000057.1:0-28678 GCF_056400525.1 Stenotrophomonas sp. P5_A9 | reverse complement strand
GTTGCGAGCCGCCCATTATAGCCGGCTTATCTGCTTCGTCAACACCTTTTTTCAAGGCCGTCACACCGAAGTGGACGTTGTTGCCGATGCCGCTTCGTCGTTTGCCCCGAGAGGCTTTCGTCGTTGCGAGCCGCCTATTATGTCAGGCTTTTCGTTTCCGTCAACACCTTCTTTCGAAGTGGTTGAGGTCCTGATCCTTCGCGGTTGCCGCCTTGCGGTGGCCCCTGCGTCGGGGGAGGGAAAGTATGTCCCCATCCGGGGCGTTTGTGAAGGGGGCAGACGACATTTTTTCACGTCGCCTCCCTCCCATTCATGCTCGAAGGGGTCCGGATCGCCCGAACCCCTTGTGGCGCTTAGGCCCCAACCAGCAGCACGCGGGCAAAGGTGCGCTTGCCGACCTGCAGCAGGCCTTCAAAACCGGGCACGAACACCTGCTGGGCGTCGTCCACGACCTCGCCATCGACCTTCACTGCACGCTCCTTGAGCTTGCGGGAGGCCTCGGAGTTGCTCGGGGTCAGGCCTGCAGCGGTCAACAACGCACCGATACGCAGACCCTCGGTCGGGATCGCCACTTCCTGCAGCGGCAGCAGGGTCACATCGCCCTGCCCGGTCACGGCGGCGTTCCAGCCTGCGATGGCCTGTTCGGCCGCCGCGGCATCGTGGAAGCGGGTGGTCAGCTCGCGCGCCAGGCGCAGCTTGACCTCACGCGGGTTCAGGCCGCCGGCCTGGACCTGCTCGCGCAGGCTCACCGCTTCGGCCTGGCTGATATCAAAGGAAAGCAGCTCGATCCAGCGCCACATCAGGTCGTCACCGATCTTCATGGTCTTGGTGACCATATCGATGGCCGGCTCATTGATCCCGATGTAGTTGTTGAGCGACTTGGACATCTTGGCCACGCCGTCCAGGCCCTCCAGCAGTGGCATGGTCAGCACGATCTGCGGCTGCTGCCCGTAGTGCTCCTGCAGGCCACGGCCCATCAGCAGGTTGAACTTCTGGTCGGTGCCGCCGAGCTCGACGTCCGCCTCGAGGGCGACCGAGTCGTAACCCTGGACCAGCGGGTAAAGGAACTCATGCAGGGCAATCGACTGCTGGGCGGCGTAGCGCTTGGCGAAGTCGTCGCGCTCGAGCATGCGCGCCACGGTGTGCTGACCGGCCAGACGGATCATATCGGCCGCGCCCATCTTGCCGAACCACTCCGAGTTGAAGCGCACTTCGGTCTTGTCGCGGTCCAGCACCTTGAAGACCTGGTCCTCATAGGTGCGTGCGTTGGCGAGCACGTCGTCCTTGCTGAGCGGCTTGCGGGTGACGTTCTTGCCGGACGGGTCGCCGATCATGCCGGTGAAGTCGCCGATCAGGAAGATGACCTGGTGGCCGAGGTCCTGGAACTGGCGCAGCTTGTTGAGCAGCACGGTGTGGCCCAAGTGCAGGTCCGGGGCGGTGGGGTCGAAACCAGCCTTGACGCGCAGCGGGCGGCCGCTTTCCAGGCGCTGGCGAAGTTCCTCGGATTTGAGGATTTCGTCGGCGCCACGACCGATCAGGGCGATGGCTTCTTCAATCGAGGACACGTGACAACTCCCGGCAATGCCTTATTTACATGAATGACGTTAAGTACAAGTTAACCGCATGCGCTTCACAAAAGCCAATAGGCACAAGGGTTTGACGCGGTATTTATACCTGTCTATGTTACCGACGTTTGGGCCCGCGCTCCCGGGCCAGTCAGGAACAGACCGACGATGCTCAACTCCGATCAAGGCCGCGCGCGCAAGCAGCGCTTCAAGGAACGTCTCCACGTCCTCCACGACACCGCCCTGCATCGGAAGCTCAAGCAGCATCTTCCCGCCGCGTTCAACGAGCGCTGGACGCGCCGGCACTGGATGCACGCCAGCCTGTTCGCCACCATCGGCGCGCTGGTGGCCACAATCGTGCCGGGCTTCTCGCACACCATCGAAACGCCCTACTCCGTCGGCCATTCCACCCTGGCCCTGCCGTTGCCGCCGCTGTCGCTGGAGCGGCAGAAGCAGGTGCCCGGTGACAGCTGGCAGGTGCTGCGGGTGCAGCGCGGCCAGACCCTGAGCAACCTGTTCGACGAGGCCGGCATTCCGGCCACGGTGATGCACCAGGTGCTGGAGCACCCCGGCGCGCGCGCGGCGTTGACCAAGCTGCGCCCGGGCGCGGAGATCGCCTTCGACCTGCCGCTGTCCGGCGACCTGCGCACGATCCGCTTCGACCGCGATGCCGACAACCGCGTCGAGCTGTCGCTGAAGGATGACCAGATCACCGAGAAGGTGATCAAGCGCGAGTCGTCGACCCGCCGCATCGTCGCCAGCGGCGAGATCACCAGTTCGTTGTATGCGGCCGCGCGGAAGGCCGGGCTGTCGCCGTCTGCGATCGCCACGATGACCGACGAGATCTTCAAGTACGACATCGACTTCTCCAAGGACCTGCAGCCGGGCGATCGCTTCAGCGTGGTGCTGGATGAAACCTGGCGCGAAGGCGAGAAGGTGGATACCAGCAAGATCCTGGCGGCGACCTTCACTTCCGGCGGCAAGACCTACAGCGGCTTCCGCTTCGACCGCAACGGCAAGTCCGAGTACTTCGACGTGAGCGGGCGACCGCTGAAGAAGAGCTTCATCCGCATGCCGATCCCGTTCGCGCGGTTGAGCTCCAGCTTCGGCGCGCGCAAGCACCCGGTGCTGGGCAAGATGCGCATGCACAAGGGCGTGGACTACGCCGCGCGCACCGGCACCCCGATCATGGCCGCCGGCGATGCGCGCGTGCAGTTTGCCGGTACCCAGCGTGGCTACGGCAACGTGGTGATCCTGGACCATGGCCGCGGCCACACCACGCTGTACGGGCACATGTCGCGCTTTGGCTCGATCAAGGTCGGCCAGCGCGTGGCCCAGGGCACGGTGATCGGCTATGTCGGCTCGACCGGCATGGCCACCGGCCCGCACCTGCACTACGAATTCCGCGTCAACGGCGAGCACCGCAATCCGCTGTCGGTGACGATGCCGCCGCCGGAGCCGCTGCGTGGCAGCGAGCTGGCTGCCTTCCGCGCGCAGACCGCGCCGGCGCTGGCGCGCATCCAGGGCATGGAGAAGCTGATCTATGCCGAAGCCAGTCCGGCCCCGCAGGTGGCCCCGGCCGACACCCAGGCGCAGACCCAGACCGCCAGCGTGGCCAAGCCGGCCAGGCGCAACCGCGGCTGATCGCGGCAGCCAGCGCGCGGGTACGTGCGCATTGACGCCGATGACGGGTTGCGCCGAAGCTGGACGCAACCCGCTTTGACTGCCTGCCATGACCGCTGTCGTTGATCCGCATAGCCCGCTCTTCATTGGCTTGATGTCCGGCACCAGCGCCGATGGCATCGATGCCGCGCTGGTGCAGTTTCCCGCCGAGGGCGGCTGCCGCTTTGTGCACGGCCACACCCACCCGTGGGATCCGGCGCTGCGTGCGGAGCTGATCGCACTCGGCGAAGGCGGCGATATCGCCTCGCTGGATGCGCTGGGCCGGATCGATGCCGAAGTGGGGCTGCGCTTTGCCGAGGCGGCCACTGCACTGCTGCGGCTGAGCGGGGTGGATCGTGCCCAGGTGCGCGCGATCGGCTCGCACGGGCAGACCGTGCGCCACCGGCCGTTGGCCGATCCGGCGTTCACGATGCAGCTGGGCGACGCCAACCGGATCGCCGAGGCCACCGGGATCACCACCGTGGCCGATTTCCGCCGCCGCGATGTGGCTGCAGGCGGGCACGGCGCACCGCTGATGCCGGCCTTCCACCTGGCGATGCTGGGCACCACCGATGAGGATCGCGCGATTCTCAACTTGGGTGGCATCGGCAACCTGACCCTGATTCCCCGCGATGGCGTGCCACGCGGCTTCGACACCGGCCCGGCCAATGCACTGATGGATGCGTGGTGCCAGCGCCACCGGGGCGTGCCATTCGATGCGGACGGGGCGTTTGCGGCCAGTGGGACCTTCGACGAGGCGTTGCTGGCGCGTTGGCTGGCCGAGCCGTGGTTTGCGTTGCCGCCGCCGAAGAGTACCGGGCGCGAGCAGTTCCACCTGGACTGGGCCGAGCAGGCGCTGGGCGAAGGCGAGCTGGCGGCGGCCGATGTGCAGGCCACGCTGATGGAGCTCACGGCGGCGACGGTGGCCAACGCGTTGCTGGCGCACCTGCCCGAGGCGAAGCGGGTGCTGGTGTGCGGCGGTGGGGTGCGTAATTCACAGCTGCTGCGCCGGTTGGGCGCGCGGTTGCCGGGGGTGGTGATCCAATCCAGTGCGGTGCACGGGTTGGACCCGGATTATCTGGAGGCGATGGGGTTTGCGTGGCTGGCGCAGCGGACGCTGGACGGCTTGCCGGGGAATCTGCCGAGCGTGAGCGGGGCGCGGGGGCCGCGGATTCTGGGGGCGATACATCCGGCGTAGGGGAAGAGCAAGAGCAAGAGCAAGAGCAAGAGCAAGAGCAGCCGAGCATGGCTCGGCTCTACCGGGGCAAGGGCAGCCGAGCCATGCTCGGCAACCGCGCGCAGCGCGGTGCTATCCGCGCCCGGCGATCCCTCTACCCTTGGGATGGTCGCCAGTGCCCTGCGCTACACCCCTTGGGCGTCCGGCAATGCCTGCAATGCGGCGATGGCGTCGGCCAGGGCGTCCACTTCGGGATTCTGGAAGCCGCTGCGTACTTCGAGTTCGCTGGCGAACAGGCCCTGTTCGAGCAGCACCACGCAGGTGTGTTCACGGGTCCAGCCGCGTGCGACCGCCACGCGCCGGATGCGTTCGTTCAACAGCGGGTCCAGATCCCGCAGCAGCAGATCGACCATTGTTCTCCCCCGTCGGCAAGCACCGCCCCCACGGCACAACGGGGGTGATCATGGCCCAGCGCGGCGCGGCGGGCAACCTGGGTCAGGCTGGCGGGGCGTGTCGGCGCTGCTGACGGATCAACAAGGCACACAGGATCACCACCGGGATGCCGATCAATGCGGTGCCGGTGAAGAACAGCGCATACCCGTCCAGCAGGGTGCGGCCCTGGGCCAACGATTGCACCGCCCAACCGGACAGCCCTTTCAATGCCTTGCCGGGCATCGCATAGAACGAGCTCAGCAAGGCGTACTGGGTGGCGGTGTAGCCGATGCTGGTCAGGCTGGACATGTAGGCGATCAACGCCGTGCCGGCGAAGCCGCCGGAGATGTTGTCGATGGCCATGGCGATGGCGAAGCTGGTCGGGTCCGGGCCGACATAGGCCAGCCAGGCAAAGGCGAGGTTGGACGCCGGGCCAAGCACCGCGCCGACCAGCAACGTGGCGAGCACGCCCCAGCGCACCGACACCAGGCCGGCCGCGGCGATGCCGATGAAGGTGGCCACCAGCCCGACCGAGCCGCGCACCGCGCCGACGGTCTCTTCGGCCAGGCCCAGATCCACGTAGAACGGATTGGCCATCGGACCCATGATGAAATCGGCCATGCGATAGACGCTGATGGCCAGCAGGATCAGGATCGCGCCGCTGCGGTGTTCGCGCACGAAGGCGACGAACGGCCCTACCAGTGCATCGAACAGGCCGCGTGGCGTCCACAGCGGGGCGGCCTGGGTCTGCACGGCCAGCTGCGCGCGCGCCGGCTCCCGGGCCATCACCACCGCCACCACGCCGAGTGCCATCAGGCCGGCCATGATTTCGTAGGACATCTGCCAGCCCACCCGCGCGGCGATCAGCAGGATCAGCGCATCGGTGACCAGCAGCGCGGTGCGATAGCCCAGCGCGGCCGAGGAGGTCAGCAGGCCGAGCTGTTCACTGTTCTCGGCGATTTCGATGCGCCAGGCATCGATGACGATGTCCTGGGTGGCCGAGGCGAAGGCCACCACGGTGGCCATCACCCCGAACACCACCAGGTGCTCCCAGGCGATGCCCAGGAAGACGAAATGGCCGCCCTTGGGCTGGACCAGCGCCATGCCCACCAGCGCCACGGCCACCACCAGCTGGGACAACAGCATCCAGCCACGGCGGCGGCCGAAGCGCCCCAGCAGCGGCGCGTTGACCTTGTCCACCAGTGGGGCCCAGAGGAACTTCATCGAGTAGGCCAGGCCCACCCACGACAGGAAGCCGATGGTGGTCAGCTCGATGCCTTCCTTGCGCATCCAGAAGCCGAGCGTGTTGCCGACCAGGTAGATCGGCAGGCCGGAACTGAAGCCCAGCAGCAGCATGGCCAGCACCTTGCGCTGGCGCAGGTTGGTCAGCACCCGCTGCCACGGGCGACGCGGCTTGACGACCGCTTCGGTCATGGGGCGTAGTCCACCGTGAACGGGGCATGGTCGGAGAAACGCTCATCGCGGTAGACCGCGCAGCTGCGCAGGCGATCGCGCAGGCCAGGACTGACGAACTGGTAGTCGATGCGCCAGCCGACGTTGTTGGCCCGGGCCGCGCCGCGGTTGCTCCACCAGGTGTAATCCTGGCCTTCGGGATGCAGCAGGCGGTAGGCGTCGGTCCAGCCCTGGCCGGCGGCGATGTCCAGCGCTTGGCCGGCGTCGGCGCACTGGCCGTTGAGCCAGTCGCGCTCGGGCGGCAGGCAGCCGGAGTTTTTCTGGTTGGACTTCCAGTTCTTGATGTCCAGCGCCGAGCGCACGATGTTCCAGTCGCCGCACAGCACGTAGTCGCGGCCACTGGCCAGCCACTCCGCCAGGATCGGGCGCAGCCACTCCATCACTTCGTACTTGAAACCCTGGCGCAGGTCGCCCGAACTCCCCGACGGAATATAGAAGGAGACCACGCTGAGGTTGCCGTAGCGGGCCTCGATGTAGCGGCCTTCATCGTCGAACGGGGCCCAGCCCAGCGAGGTGATGACCTGGTCGGGCTCGCGCTTGCTGTAGATGGCCACGCCGCTGTAGCCCTTCTTGGTGATGGCGTCGCGGTAGAAGCAGTGGTGGCCGTCCGGACGGAACATCGGGTCGGTCAGCTGGTCTTCCTGGGCCTTGGTTTCCTGGATGCAGAGCACGTCGGCGTCCTGGGCGCGGAACCAGTCGAGGAAGCCTTTGGTGGCGGCGGAACGGATGCCGTTGGCGTTGAAACTGATGATGCGCATGCTGACCCGGGTCTGGAGCGGTAACCGGGAAAGCATACCGGGAAGACCCCGCCACGGCTCGCCGGGATGCGCCGTCGGTGCCAGCCGTTGGGGAGGACCGGGAAATGCTGCGCGGCGCGGGAGAAGGCGGTCTGAGGGCGAAAAAAGCGCCCATGCATTAGGATTTGCGGTCCAAATGAATTGAATAGAGTCCTGATGAGCGACCATCGCCACCGTTTCCTGCAACTGGCCCTGACCGCCGACGCCCTGCGTTTTGGCCAGTTCACCCTCAAGTCGGGCCGCCTGAGCCCCTATTTCTTCAATGCCGGCCGCTTCGATTCGGGCGCGCGCATGGTCCAGCTGGCCGCCTGCTACGCCGATGCGGTGGAGGCCACCGGGCTGAAGTTCGACGTCGTGTTCGGCCCGGCCTACAAGGGCATCCCGCTGGCCACCGCGACCGCCTGCGAGTTCGCCCAGCGTGGGCGCGACCTGCCGCTGTCGTTCAACCGCAAGGAAGCCAAGGCCCACGGCGAAGGCGGCAACCTGATCGGCGCGGATATGAATGGCAAGCGCGTGCTGATCGTCGATGACGTGATCACCGCCGGTACCGCCATCCGCGAGGCGCTGACCATCATCAAGGACGCCGGCGGCACCCCGGCCGGCATCGTGGTGGCACTGGATCGCCAGGAGATCGCCTCGGAAACCGACCGCCGCTCGGCGGCCCAGTCGGTGGCCGAAGAGGCCGGGATTCCGGTGGTGGCGGTGGCCACGCTGGCCGACCTGCTTGATTTTGCCTCCGGAAATCCGGAACTTGTCGGATACCGGCAGCCGCTGGAGGACTATCGGTCCCGCTACGGCAGCCGTCCTACGCGTTGAGAGCAGGGGGCTCGCCAACCATGTCCAGCCGGATTGCCACCACCATTCTGATCGGCCTGCTGCTGGCCGCGCCGTCGCTGTCGGCCCAGGCCCAGCGCGGCAAGAACGAGCCGAAAGCCAAGAAGCTTTACTGCTGGAACAAGGGCGCCGAGCGGATCTGCAGCGATACGCTGCCGCAGGACGCGGTCAACAGCGCGCGGGAGGAATTCAGCGCGGCCAGCGGGCTGCGACGTGGTGAGGTGGAGCGCACGTTGACCGAGGAAGAGCGCGCGGATGCGGCGGCGGTGGCCGCGCAGCGCCAGCTCGACCTGGCTGCGGAGGAAACCCGCAAGCGCACCGAGCAGGCGATGCTGTCCACCTACGAGAACGAAGATGACCTGCGCCGGGTGTTCACCGAGCGCACCGGCATCATCGACAACAACGTGCAGACCGCGCGCTACAACGTGGCCAGCCTGCGCGATGCACTGGTGAGCCTGCTGGGCACCGCCGGCGACCGCGAACTGGCTGGCAAGCCGGTGGCCGAGAAGCAGGCCCAGAGCATCCAGCAGCGTCACGCCGAACTGGTGGCGCAGCGGCGCATGCAGGCCTCCTTCGAAGCGCAGCGCAAGGCCTTGGATGTGGAAATCGAGGAGACCCTGCAGCGGTATCGGTTGTTGAAGGGCGTGGGGACCGATCCGCGGGCGTGAGCTGGCGGACGTTGTTGGAGTGAGAGGCGGCCGGATGGCCGCCTTTTTTGTGCGCGTGGCGCTTTCGGTAGTGCCGGCCGCTGGCCGGCTCCCCGTGCATCGGGCCAGGGTCATGAGGCGCCGGCCAGCGGCCGGCGGCTGACGTCGTCGGACGGTTGAGCGAGGAGCCGGCCAGCGGCCGGCACACCGGAAGGCAGGTCAGCGGGGGCAGCCGACCAACGGTCGGCTCTACGTTTGTTTATGCACTTTTTACGCTTGGGCGTGGTGCTGGGCGTGGCCCCTTTATGCCGGGCAGGCAGACGATGGGCGCCTGACGTGGAGTGGTTCCACCTGGACGTCCCATGAGCCTGTATCTGCCTGTGTTCCCTGTCGCCGGTGCGCCCTGCACCGCCGCCCTCCTTTCCTGCGTTTGAGGCCACGACCATGCCTGCCTGGCTTTCCCTGGTGTGTGGCGTGCTGGTGCTCGTCGCCGCCGCCTATCTGCTGTACGTCGTGCTTCGGCCCGAAGCGTTCTGACCGGAGCCGACCATGACCGAGATCCTGTTGATCCTGCTGGCCAGCATCGTGCTGGCCTTTCCGCTTGGGCTGTACCTGGCCCGGGTGATGCGCGGTGCGCCGATGCGAGGCGATGCGCTGTTCGGGCTGATTGAAAAGCCCCTGTACCGGCTGCTGGGGGTGAACCCGGCGCGCGGCATGTCCTGGCGTGGCTATGTGATGGCCTTCCTGCTCAGCAACGTGGTGATCGCGGTGCTGGTGCAGGCGGTCTTCATGACCCAGGCCTGGCTGCCGTTCAATCCCGACCAGATCCCCAACATGCGCTGGGACACGGCGCTGCACACGATGGTGTCGTTCCTGACCAACACCAACCAGCAGCACTATTCCGGCCAGGCGCAGCTGTCCTACTTCTCGCAGATGACCGCCATCACCGGCCTGCAGGTGGTGACGCCGATGATGGGCCTGGCGCTGGTGGTGGCCACGCTGCGTGCGCTGTTCGGTGCGCGTCCGGACGACGTGGACGCCGCACAGTCCGCGCAGCTCAGCGCGGACCGCCGCGTGGACGTGGGCAACTACTACGCCGACGTGGTGCGCGCGTGCGTGCGCTTCATGCTGCCGCTGTGCCTGTTGTGGGCGGTGCTGCTGACCAGCCAGGGCGTGCCCTCGACGCTGGCCGCCGGCCCGCAGGCGACGCCGATCGATGCGGCCGCCGGCATGGACACGCAGAAACTGCCGCTGGGCCCGGTCGCGGCGATGGTCGCGGCCAAGCAGCTGGGCGCCAATGGCGGTGGCTGGTATGGCCCCAACAGTTCGATGCCGCTGGAAAACCCCACCCCGCTGTCGAACGCGCTGGAGCTGATTGGCATTCTGCTGATCCCGATCAGCGTGATCTTCATGCTGGGCGCGTTCACCGGACGCAGGCGCCTGGCCGGGTTGGTGTTCGGCTGCATGCTGGCGATGTCCAGCGTGTCGGTGGCGGCCACGGTATGGCTGGAAGGCCATTCGGCCACGGCGGCCAGCCCGCTGCTGATGGAAGGCAAGGAAGTGCGCTTCGGCGCGGACGGCACCGGCCTGTGGGCGGCGATCACCACCCAAGTGTCCAACGGCTCGGTCAACGGCATGCATGACTCGCTCAGCCCGCTGGCCGGAGCGGTGCCGATGATCAACATGCTGGTCAACGCAATCTGGGGCGGCATCGGTTGCGGCCTGCAGCAGTTCATCGTGTACCTGATGCTGGGCGTGTTCCTGGCCGGGTTGATGACCGGGCGTACCCCGGAACTGCTCGGGCGCAAGCTGGAAACCCCGCAGGTCCGACTGCTGGCGCTGCTGGTGCTGCTGCAGCCGATCACCATCCTGGGCTTCACCGCGGTGACCCTGGCGATCCCGGCGATCACCGGCACGTCCAATCCCGGCTTCCACGGCATCAGCCAGGTGTTCTACGAGTACGTGTCGGCGTTTGCCAACAACGGCTCGGGCTTCGAAGGCCTGGGCGACGCCACCCCGTGGTGGAACCTGAGCTGCACCCTGGTGCTGCTGCTGGGCCGCTACCCGGTGCTGATCATCCCGCTGGTCGTGGCCGCGCAACTGGCCGCCAAGCGCCGGGCCCCGGAATCGGCGGGCACCCTGCAGATCGAAACCCCGACCTTCGCGCTGACCCTGATCGCGCTGATCGTCGTCCTGACCGTATTGCAGTTCATGCCGGCGCTGGTGTTGGGCCCGGTGGCCGACCACCTGTCGCTGACCCTGCATTGAGATGTGACCCCATGAGTACCTATCCCTTGAACGTTTCTTCCCACCGCCGCCAGCGCCTGCTCGATGCGGCCGGCTGGCGCCGCGCCCTGCGCGATGCGGTGATCAAGCTCTCGCCCCGCCACCTGCTGCACAGCCCGGTGATGGCGGTGGTGATGGCCGGCACCGTGGTCAGCCTGGCGGTCACCCTGAGCGGCAACGCACCGCTGGGTTTCGGCCTGGCGGTCACCGCGATACTGCTGCTGACCGTGCTGTTCGGCAATTTCGCCGAAGCGGTGGCCGAGGCGCGCGGGCGTGGCCAGGCCGCCTCGCTGCGGCGGGCGCGGCAGGACCTGAGCGCGCGTCGGCTGGCCGCCGCGCATGCCGGGGCCAGCGAGACCCAGGTACCGGCCGCCGAGCTGCGCCCGGGCGACCATGTGATCGTCAGCGCCGGCGAATTGATTCCCGCCGATGGCGAGATCGTGCAGGGCCTGGCCACCATCAACGAAGCGGCGGTGACCGGTGAATCGGCGCCGGTGCTGCGCGAGGCCGGCACCGACCGCAGCGGCGTAATCGGCGGTACCAAGGTGCTGTCGGACCAGATCATCGTGCGCATCACCGCCGAGCCGGGCCACAGCTTCCTGGACCGGATGATCGCGCTGGTGGAAGGCGCAAACCGCCAGAAGACCCCCAACGAGGTCGCGCTGACCCTGCTGCTGGCGGCGATGACGCTTACCTTCCTGATCGTGGTGGCCACGCTGCCGGCGATCGGTGCGTTCGTCGGCGTGCGGGTGGACCCGCTGCTGCTGATCGCGCTGTTGGTGTGCCTGATTCCCACCACCATCGGCGGGCTGCTGCCGGCCATCGGCATCGCCGGCATGAACCGGGCGCTGGCCGCCAACGTGCTGGCCAAGTCGGGCAAGGCGGTGGAAGTGGCCGGTGACGTGGACGTGCTGCTGCTGGACAAGACCGGCACCATCACCTACGGCGACCGCCAGGCCACGCACTTCCATGCACTGGCCGGGATCGACGCGCCGCAGCTGCGTGAAGCGGCGCTGTTGTCCTCGCTGGCCGACCCGACCCCGGAAGGCAAATCGATCGTGCGCCTGGCGCGCGAACAAGGCTGCACCACCACCGAACCGGACCGCGCCGATTACCTGGCCTTCTCTGCGCAGACCCGCATGTCCGGCGTGGACCTGGACGGCGGACGGCGCATCCGCAAGGGCGCGGCCGACTCGATCAGCGCCTATGTGCGTGAGCTGGGCGGCATCGTGCCGGCCGAACTGCCGGGCCGCGTGGAGCAGGTGGCGCGCAACGGTGCCACCCCGCTGGTGGTGTGCGAAGGGCGCCACGTGCTGGGCGTGATCGAGCTGTCGGACGTGGTCAAGCACGGCATGCGCGAGAAGTTCGCGCAGCTGCGCGCGATGGGCATCCGCACGGTGATGATCACCGGCGACAACCCGCTCACGGCCGCCGCCATTGCTGCCGAAGCTGGCGTGGACGACTACATCGCCGAGGCCCGCCCGGAAGACAAGCTGGCGCGCATCCGGGCCGAGCAGGCCGGCGGGCGGCTGGTGGCGATGGTGGGCGACGGCACCAACGACGCCCCGGCGCTGGCCCAGGCCGACATCGGCCTGGCGATGAACTCCGGTACGCAGGCGGCCAAGGAAGCCGGCAACATGGTCGATCTGGATTCGGATCCGGCCAAGCTGCTGGCGGTGGTGGAAGTGGGCAAGCAGCAGCTGATCACGCGCGGTGCGCTGACCACCTTCTCGCTGGCCAACGATGTGTCCAAGTACTTCGCGATCCTGCCGGCGCTGTTCGCCTCCACCCTGCCGGCCATGGCGGCATTGAACGTGATGCACCTGTCCAGCCCGCGCAATGCGGTGCTGGCGGCGCTGATTTTCAACGCGCTGGTGATTCCGGCGCTGATTCCGCTGGCGCTGCGCGGGGTGCGCTTCCGCCCGGCCACGGCCACCGCGCTGCTGCGCCGGAACATGCTGGTGTACGGCCTCGGCGGCGTGCTGCTGCCGTTTGCGGCCATCAAGTTGATCGACCTCTTCCTTGTCTCGGTATTCGGCGCATGAACCGCTCACTTGCAACCTCCCTGCCCCGCGCCGCGCGCGCCCCTGCCGCGCGGGCGGCCACCCTGCAGCAGCACGGCGCATGGCGCCCGGCGCTGATGCTGGGCCTGGTCAGCCTGCTGCTGCTCGGCCTGGCCTATGCGCTGGCCGCGACCGGTGCCAGCCGGCTGCTGTTCCCCGCGCAGGCCGATGGCAGCCTGCTCATCCGCGATGGCCAGGTGCGCGGCTCACAGCTGATCGCGCAGCCGTTCACCGGCGATGGCTACTTCCAGGCGCGCCCGTCGGCGGCCAACTACGACCCGATGGCCGCGGCCGGCAGCAACCTGGCCCGGACCAATCCGGCGCTGCAGGAACGCGTGCAGGCCAGCATCGCCGCGGTGGCCGCGCGCGAAGGCGTGGCCCCGGCGCAGGTGCCCAGCGACCTGGTGACCCAGTCCGGCGCGGGCATGGACCCGGAGCTGTCGCCCGCCGCCGCGCAGCTGCAGATCGCCCGCGTGGCCCGCAGCCGCGGGTTGCCGCCCGAGCGCGTGACTGCACTGGTGAAGGCCAACACGCAGGGCCCGCAGTGGCGCGTGTTCGGTCAGCCGCGGGTCAACGTGATGACGCTCAACCTGGCGCTGGATGACCTCAAGGCGGCCCCGTGATGCGGGGATCGCATCGGCCGGTGCACAATCGCCACCCATGAGCGACCCACGTACCCGCCAGGCCGATGCCCTGGTTGAACGCCTGCAACGCGAAGCCGGCGGCAAGCTCACCGTGTTCCTCGGTGCCGCCCCGGGCGTAGGCAAGACCTTCAGCATGCTCAGCCGCGCGCACGAACAGCTGCGTCGCGGCGTGGATGTGGTGGTAGGGCTGGTGGAAACGCACGGCCGCGCCGAGACCGCTGCGTTGCTGGAGGGCCTGCCGCAGGTGCCGCTGGTGCAGCGCGACTACCAGCAGCACGTGCTGGGCGAGATGGACCTGGACGCGGTGCTGGCCCGCCACCCGGCGCTGGTGCTGGTGGATGAGCTGGCCCACCGCAACGTCCCCGGCAGCCGCCACGAGCGCCGCTGGCAGGACGTGGAAGAACTGCTGGAAGCCGGCATCGATGTCTGGACCACGGTCAACATCCAGCACCTGGAAAGCCTCAACGACGTGGTGATGCGCATCACCGGCGTGCGCGTCACCGAGACCGTGCCCGATGCGGTGCTCGACCGCCTGCACGACATCGTGCTGGTGGACATTCCGCCGCGCGAACTGATCGAGCGCCTGCAGCAGGGCAAGGTGTACGTACCTGAGCAGGCAGCGCAAGCCCTGCAGGCGTTCTTCTCGCCGGCCAACCTCACCGCGCTGCGCGAACTGGCCATGCAGGAAGCGGCCGACCGCGTGGACAGCAGCCTGCGCGAGACCCGCGCCGCACGTGGCGAGGCCAACCTGCCGCTGCGCCGGCGCGTGCTGTTGGCCATCGATGGCGGTGGCCAGAGCGAGTACCTGGTGCGCGTGGGCCGGCGCATCGCCGAGCGCCGTGATGCGCCATGGACGGTGGTGACCGTGCAGGGCCGGCGCAACGACGAAGACACCCGGCGCGAGATCGATGCCGCCTTCGCGCTCGCGCGCCGCCTCGGTGGCGAGGCCGAACTACTGCACGGCTCCAGCATCGCCGATGCGCTGCTGGACCACGCCGCGCACAACAGCGTGTCCACGCTGGTGCTGGGCCGCACCCGCGAGCGCCCGTTCGCGCGGATGCTCAACCGCACCCTCACCCAGCAGCTGATCCAGCGCGGTGCGCACTACGAGATCACCATCATCGGCACCCCGCAGGCGCGCGCTCGCGCGCGGCGTGCCGGGCTGACGATCCCCACCCGCAGCACCGGCCAGGACACGTTGCTGGCGGTGGGCGCCACGGCGCTGGCCTGCCTGGTGGCGCTGATTGCCGAGCGCTGGGTGGGGCTGTACGACCTGTCGATGGTGTTCATCGTGGCGGTGGTGATGGTGGCCGCGCGCAGCCGCACCAGTGCGGCGGTGATCGCCGCGGCCCTGTGTTTCCTGGCCTACAACTTCTTCTTCATCGCTCCACGCTTCACCTTTGCGATCAGCGCGCGCCAGGGCGTGATCACCGTGTTCCTGTTCCTGGCTGCCGCGCTGGTGGCTGGCCGCCTGGCCTCGCGGCTGCGCATGCAGGTGGTGGCGCTGCGTGCGTCCAACCGCCACGCCAATGCGCGCCAAGCGCTTGGCCGGCAGCTGACCCGTGCGGCCAGCAACGAAGAGGTGGCGCAAGCCGGGCGCGAGGCGCTGGAACAGGCGATGGACGCACCGGCGTGGCTGCGCATCGGCCAGGACACCAGCACCAGCGGCAGCGCCGCACCGGGCGACACCGACCTGGCCGCCGCCGACTGGGCGCGGCGCCACGGCCAGCCCAGTGGCCGCTTCACCGATACGCTGGCCGGCGCGGAATGGTGGTTCCTGCCACTGCTGGACGGCGACGACCGCGCCATCGGCGTGGCCGGCATGCGCTTCGCGCGGAGTGCGCCGCGCCTCACCCCCGAGCAACGCCAGCTGGCCGAGGCGATGGTGGATGACATCGCCCAGGCCGCGCTGCGCACGCAGCTGGTAGCCGACCTGGAAAAGGCGCACGTGAGCAACGAGACCGAGCGCCTGCGCTCGGCACTGCTGTCCTCGGTATCGCACGACCTGCGCTCGCCGCTGGCGGCGATGATCGGCTCAGCCGACAGCCTGAGCAGCTATGCCGATGCGATGGACGCGCAGGATCGCCGCGCCCTGCTGGACACCATCCTGGTGGAAGGCGAGCGGCTGGACCGCTACATCCAGAACCTGCTGGACATGACCCGGCTGGGCCACGAAGGCCTGCAGATCAACCGCGACTGGATCGGCGTGGACGAGCTGGTGGGATCGGCCGCGCGGCGGCTGCAGCGGTATCAGCCGGAGGTGCAGCTCAAACTCGATATCCCGGCCACGCTGGCCCCGATCTGGGTGCACCCGGCGCTGGTGGAGCAGGCGGTGTTCAACGTGATGGAGAACGCGGCCAAGTTCTCGCCGCCCGGCGCGGCGGTGGAAGTGCAGGCGCGGCTGGTGGAGGGCGAGCTGCGCATCGACGTGCTGGACGCCGGGCCGGGCATTCCCGATGACGAGCGCGCCCGCATTTTCGACATGTTCTACAGCGTGGAGCGCGGCGACCGGGGCCGGCATGGCACCGGGCTGGGACTGACCATCTGCCAGGGCATGATCGGCGCGCATGGCGGCAGCGTGCAGGCGCTGCCGGGGCGCGACGGACGCGGTACCCTGATCCGCATCACGCTGCCCCTGCTGCAACCCCACCCTGACGATGACGACGACGAATCCTGACCCCACCCAAGGCGTGCCCCCGGCCCGCGTGCTGGTGATCGATGACGAAGCGCAGATCCGTCGCTTCCTCGACATCAGCCTGCGCGCGCAGGGCTACCGCGTGGTGCAGGCCGCCACCGGCCAGGCCGGGTTGGAAGCGCTGGTGAGCGAGGGCGCGGACCTGGTGATCCTGGATATCGGCCTGCCGGACATGGAAGGGCACGACGTACTGGCCGAGCTGCGCCAGTGGAGCCAGGTGCCGGTGATCATGCTCACCGTGCGCGCCAGCGAGACCGAAAAAGTGCGGGCGCTGGACAACGGCGCCAACGACTACGTGACCAAGCCGTTCGGCACGCAGGAGCTGATGGCACGCGTGCGGGCACTGCTGCGCTCGCGCACGGTATCCAGCGAGGGCGTGCTGCCGCAGTTCGACGACGGGCACCTGCATATCGACCTGGTGCGGCGCGAAGTGCACCTGGACGGCGCGCCGGTGGCCCTGACCCGCAAGGAATACGCGCTGTTGTCGCTGCTGCTGCGAAATGCCGGGCGGGTGGTGACCCAGCCGCAGATCCTGCAGGAAATCTGGGGGCCGACGCACCAGCACGACACGCATTACCTGCGCATCCTGGTGGGCAAATTACGGCACAAGCTGGGCGATTCGGCGCTGGATTCGCGGTACCTGTTCACCGAACCTGGGGTGGGGCTGCGCTTCAAGGGGTGAGGCGGGAGGGCAGCCGAGCATGGCTCGGCTCTACCTTGGGGTTCGTGCGCCTTGATGGGTCACGATCGTTGATCGTGGCGCGCCGGACTGCGCGCGCATCGGTAGAGCCGAGCCATGCTCGGCTGCCTTTCCCTCAGAACCCCGACACAACCAACGGTCGTAATCCCGATGCGCGCCATGCCCGCGCGCCATTACCAACGGTTGTAATCCCAATGCACGCCAATGCCTGCGCGACGACCAACGGTCGCAATCGCAATGCGCGCGAATGCAGGCACGTCGTGACCAATGATCGTAGTCGCGGGCGGGAGGGCAGCCGAGCATGGCTCGGCTCTACCTTGGGGTTCGTGCGCCTTGATGGGTCACGAGCGTTGATCGTGGCGCGCGGGAATGCGCACGCATCGGTAGAGCCGAGCCATGCTCGGCTGCCGTTCCCTCAGAACCCCGACACGACCAACGGTAGTAATACCGATGCGCGCCATGCCCGCGCGCCATGACCAACGGTTGTAATCCCAATGCACGCCAATGCCTGCGCGACGACCAACGGTCGCAATCGCAATGCGCGCGAATGCAGGCGCGTCGTGACCAACGATCGTAATCGCGGGCGGGAGGGCAGCCGAGCATGGCTCGGCTCTACCTTGGGGTTCGCGCGCCTTGATGGGTCACGAGCGTTGATCGTGGCGCGCCGGACTGCGCGTGCATCGGTAGAGCCGAGCCATGCTCGGCTGCCTTTCCCTCAGAACCCCAGCGCCACACCCGGCAGCAGCGGCTGCAGCTGTTCGCGGAACAGGGCCTTGATGCGCTCCAGCGCGGCTTCGTCATCGGCCTCGAAGCGCAGCACCAGCACCGGGGTGGTGTTGGACGCGCGCAGCAGGCCCCAGCCGTCCGGGAAATCGGCGCGCAGACCGTCGATGGTGGCCAGGCGCGCGCCGGCGAACGGCGAGTCCTCCACCTGCGCGGCCGACACGAACAGCGACACCAGCGCGTGCGGGGTGCCTGATTCCACCGGCACCTTCAGCTCCGGGGTAGACACCGCGTCGGGTAGTTCCTCGAAGATCTCCGACGGCGTCTCCTCGCGCTGGGCCAGGATTTCCAGCAGCCGCGCGGCCGCGTACAGGCCATCGTCGAAACCGAACCAGCGCTCCTTGAAGAAGAAGTGCCCGCTCATCTCGCCGGCCAGCTCGGCATCGGTTTCGCGCATCTTCGCCTTCATCAGCGAGTGCCCGGTCTTCCACATCAACGGGCTGCCGCCGTTGCGCAGCACGTAATCGGACAGCTTGCCGCTGCACTTCACGTCGTAGATCACCAGCGCGCCCGGGTTGCGCATCAGCACATCGGCGGCGAACAACATCAACAGCCGGTCGGCGTAGATGATCTTGCCCTCGCGGGTGACCACGCCCAGGCGGTCGCCATCGCCGTCGAAGGCCAGGCCGATATCCGCATCGAAACGCTTCACCGTCTGGATCAGATCTTCCAGGTTGTGCGGGTCGCTAGGGTCCGGATGATGATTGGGGAACGTGCCATCCACATCGCAGTACAGCGGAATGACCTCGGCCCCGATCGCCTCCAGCAGCGGCTGCGCCAGTTCACCGGCCACGCCGTTGCCGGCGTCGGCCACCACCTTCAGCGGACGGTCCAGCTGCACGTCATCGGCGATGCGCTGGATGTAATCGGCGTTGACCTCGCGCTGCTGCAGGCTGCCCGGCTCGGCGGCCACATGCAGCTGGCCGTCGCGGATGCGCTGGTACAGCTCGGTGATGGCATCGCCGGACAGCGTCTCGCCGCCGACCACGATCTTGAAGCCGTTGTAGTCCGCCGGATTGTGGCTGCCGGTCACCGCCACGCAGCTGCCCGCGCGCAGGTGGTAGCTGGCGAAGTACACCACCGGCGTCGGCGCCAGACCGATATCGATCACATCGCAGCCGGCACGGCGCAGGCCTTCGATCAGCGCGCCGGTGAGTTCCGGACCGGACAAGCGGCCATCACGGCCGACCACGATCTCGCGCAGGCCTTCCACCTGCATCACCGAGCCGATCGCCTGGCCGATCAGCGCGGCCACCTGCGGGGTCAGC
This sequence comes from Stenotrophomonas sp. P5_A9, assembly GCF_056400525.1. NCBI lineage: Bacteria > Pseudomonadati > Pseudomonadota > Gammaproteobacteria > Lysobacterales > Lysobacteraceae > Stenotrophomonas > Stenotrophomonas sp. P5_A9. Next base: position 9,652 of record NZ_JBFULC010000057.1, on the reverse strand, counting down.
TCACGCCCGACCACACCACGGATGTCATAAGCCCGGAAGATATCGGCCGGCACGTCCTGGCCCACCACGCCGGGCATCGGCGGCGGCGCGCCTTCGGCCACGGCCGGCACCACCGCCAGCGGAATCTGGTCCAGGCTTTCGCGCAGGGTGGGGCCCTCTTCCACGTCGGCCTCCTTGGACGCGCGGCGACGCGGCAACGGCACCCTGCCCTTGCCGAACTGCAGCATCGCGGCGATCGCCAGCAGCAGCACCGCCACGATCGCACTGGGAATGCCACCCAAACCAAGCGGGCCCGGTTCGATATCCGGCACGGCCGCCGCCAGGCGCAGCCCGCTCTTGCCGAGCGGACGGGCCAGCGCCTCGGCGCCGTCGGCCAGCGCGACGCTGCCCTGTTCGATCACGTTGTGGTTGCCCTGGCGCAGCGCCAGGTAGCCTTCATCGGGCACGCGCACCTGGTCGAAGGTGGCGGTCAGGCGCAGCAGCGGCTGGCGCACGTACACCAGCGCCGGCCCCTGCGTACCCAGCACCACCGGCGCGGCCAGGCCCAGGCGCTGGCCGCCGGCATCGCGCACCACACGGGCCACCACGCTGTCTCCGGCATTGGCCGCTTCCAGCAGGGCCAGGCGCGAGTAGCCAAACGCCTTCGGATCGGCATAGGCCTGATCCAGGGTGGCCAGCAGCACCTGCACGTCTTCGGTACCCGGCCAGCCTTCGCGGATGGCCACGGCGGTCGCTTCGGCATCGCTATTGGCCAGTGCCGTGGTGACCCGCTCGCTCTTGACCAGCTTGCGCAGCTGCGCCAACTGGCCGTTCAGCGCCGCATCCACCCCGGTGACGATTTCATCGCGCGACTGCTCCAGCGACGTGCCCACCGAGGCCTGCCGCCATTGCCGCACCGCACTCCAGCCGAACCACAGCCCCAGCAGCACCAGCGCGGCCACCAACAGCGGGCCGGTGCGCTTGCTTGCCAATCGCGGTTGTCCATCCGCCGTTGCCTTGCTCATGAACACTTCCCCCTGTCAGCGCACCCCGGTATGGCCGAATCCACCCGTTCCCCTGGCGCTGTCGGTGAAAGTATCCACTACCTGCAGGCTCACGCGTGCAATCGGCAACACAACCAGCTGCGCGATGCGGTCACCCGGCTGCAGCGTGAAGGGCTCGCGGCCACGGTTCCACGCGCTGATCAGCAGCGGGCCCTGGTAATCGGCGTCGATCAGCCCGGTGCCGTTGCCCAGCACGATGCCGTGGCGATGGCCCAGCCCGGAGCGCGGCAGCACCACGGCGGCCAGGTTCGGGTCGGCGATGTGGATGGCGATACCGCTGGGAATCAGCGCGGTATCGCCCGGCTGCAGGGTGAGCTCGGTCTCCAGCGCCGCGCGCAGGTCCAGCCCGGCGCTGTGCTCGGTGGCGTAGGCCGGCAGCGGCCAGGTATCGCCGAAGCGCGGGTCGAGCAGCTTGACCTGCAACGGCTGAAGGGTGGAATCAACGCTCATGCGTGCAACCTCTGGGCAATCAGGGACAACAGTTGTTCGGCCAGCAGCGCCTTGGAGGTGCCGGGGAACACCTGTTCGCCGCCCTGCCAGTAGGCCGTGGCCGCGTTTTCATCGCTTTCAAAACCGCCGGTGGCGATACCCACCTGGTTGGCAATCACCAGGTCCAGGCGCTTGTCCACCAGCTTGCCGCGCGCGTACTTCTCCACATCATGGGTTTCGGCGGCAAAGCCGACCACCAGCTTCAGCGCGTTGGTCTGCGCAGCCACCTCGGCCAGGATGTCCGGTGTACGCACCAGCTCCAGCGTGAGGGTCTGGGTGCCGGCGGTCTTCTTCAATTTCTGCGGGGCCACCTGGCGCGGGGTGTAATCGGACACTGCGGCCGCGCCTATATAGATGTCGGCCGGCAGCGCGCCCAGCACCGCCTCGCGCATCTGCGCGGCCGAGCGCACGTCCACCCGCTGCACCCCGGCCGGGGTGGGCAGCTGCACCGGGCCACTCACCAGCACCACCTGCGCGCCTTGGCGCACGGCCGCGGCAGCCAGCGCATAGCCCATCTTGCCGCTGCTGCGGTTGCCCACGTAGCGCACCGGGTCCAGGTCTTCATAAGTGGGGCCGGCGCTGATGACCACGCGCAGGCCCTTGAGTTGCTGCTCGGGCGCGGCGTCGCCACCGGCCGGCGCCTGCAGCGCGGCCAGTGCCGCAACAATCGCATTGGGTTCGGTAAGCCGGCCCGGGCCGGATTCGCCTTCGGCCAGCGGGCCGTCTTCCGGCCCGATCACCTGCGCGCCGCGCTGGCGCAGCAGGCTGATGTTGGCCTGCGTGGCCGGGTGCTGCCACATGCGGTGGTTCATGGCCGGGCACACGGTAAGCGGCGCGGTGGTGGCCAGGCACAGCGTGGTGACCAGGTCATCGGCGTTGCCGTGGGCCAGCCGGGCCAGCAGATCGGCGGTGGCCGGGGCCACCACGATGCGATCGGCCCAGCGGGCCAGCTCGATGTGGCTCATGGCCTGCTCGGCGGCGCTGTCCCACAGGGTGGTGCGGGTGGGCTGGCCGGACAGGGCCTGGAAGCTCAGCGGAGTGACGAACTGCTGGGCCCCGGCAGTCATGGCGACCTGCACCTGGGCCCCGGCATCGCGCAGGCGACGCACCAGTTCCAGCGACTTGTAGGCGGCGATGCCGCCCCCTACGCACAACAACAGCTTCTGGCCTTGCAGCGGGCGCGCGGACGCCGGAGAAGCCTGGGGGGAGTCAGCCACCTGCGAATTTCCTGTCGAACTGAGGCGATTAGCTTACCTGATGGGGTGTGGGCGGCTCATGCCTCAGGGGCATGAGGGGGGTGTTTTTGGTCATGAAGAGCTGAGCTGCCTCTCTATGACTGCTGGCTGCTGTCAGTAGATGAACTGCCTGCGCCAGGGTGCCGACCAAGGGATGTGAGCCCCGTGGTTTTAGTCGTTAAAAAAGGATGCTTTAATAACGTCCGCAGCTGGGAAAGATTTCTTTCGCAGCTGAAACCGTATCTAAAGGAACCTTTGTCATGCCACGCATCACTGGGACCTACGCCACAACCGCCGTTGGCGGCGAGAACGTTCGCGCGTTCGTACCTCACGCCCTCCCGCCCGGTGATCCCGTGCTTTCCCCAACCGCCTACGTCGAACAGAACGCCCGCGCCGAGGTGGCGCTGACGCGGTTGTCCGGCATGGCCGGGCTGGTGGCCTCCAGCAACTGGCTGATCTATGCCGCCATTCGTAAGGAGGCCTTGCTTACCTCGCAGCTGGAAGGCACCCAGGCCACCTTGACCGACGTGCTGGATGAGGAAGCCGGTATGACGGTGACCAACGCCCAGGATGTGGAAGAGGTTACGAACTACCTGCTGGCATTCAACTACGCGCGCGAGCAGCTGCGCAGCCCTACCGGTCTGCCGGTATCACTACGGCTGCTGACCGAATCCCACCGGATGCTGATGACGGGCGTGCGTGGCGCCACCAAGCAACCTGGTGCCGTGCGCACTACACAGAACTGGATAGGGGGAAGCCGGCCAGGCAATGCGAGTTTCGTTCCGCCGCCCGCTCAGGAAGTGGGGCCCGCGCTGAGCGCGCTGGAGCGCTATATCCACCAGCCAGAGCACGCGTTGCCGCCCTTGGTGCGCGTGGCCTTGGTGCATGCGCAATTCGAAACCATCCATCCCTTCCTGGACGGCAACGGCCGCATTGGGCGCCTGCTCATCGCCATGCTGTTGGAAGAGTGGAAGCTGATGCCCGAGCCGTTGCTGTATGTGTCTGGTTACCTCAAACGACACCAGCGGGTGTACTACGACCGGCTTTCCGCCATTCGGAAGGACGGTGACTGGGAAGGCTGGGTGAGCTTCTTCCTGGAGGCCGTGGAGGCCGCTGCCGACGAGGCGCAAAGCAGCATCGTTGCCCTTGCCGCGTGCATCGCCGAGGATCGCAAGCGTGTGCTTGCACTGGGTACCAGTACGTTGGCGACGCTTCGGTTGTTCGAGCTGCTTCCGACCATGCCGAGAATCAACATTGATCGGGCAGCACAGGTGCTGGAGGTGAGTGCGCCTACTGCGGCGAAGGCTATCAATGGATTGCAGGTGGCGGGGGTGTTGGAGGAGACGACGGGGCGGGCGCGGAACCAGAGCTTTTTGTATGCGCGGTATGTGCGACTTTTAATGGACTGAGGACGTAGCTATTGCAGAGCGGCTAGCCAATTTCAATAGCATCCTCTCCGCATATCTGTAGAAATATCATTGTTTTTGACTGGATCAAACAGCCTGCCGAACAGCCACCAATTGTGCCCACGCGCAATCCTTATCAGACGACGCGGCATAGTCTGATTGGCTGGGCATACGTGCTTCTCGACACTTGAGCCATGGCAATCAAAGACTGGCCCAAGGACGAGCAACCGCGCGAGAAGCTACTGGCGCGTGGCCCAGCAGCGCTTTCGGATGCTGAGTTGCTTGCCCTGTTCATGGGCACCGGCTGTAAGGGCTTGGACGTCATGGAGAACGCACGCCTTCTCCTCAAGGAACATGGCCCACTGCGCCTATTGCTTGATATGAGCGCGCAGAAGCTGAGGAGACTGCCAGGGCTCGGCCCGGCACGGGCTTGCAAGCTGGTCGCCGCACTGGAACTGGCCGACCGCCATTTGCGTGCAAAGTTGGACCTGGGTGAAGGCATGTGCGATCCCAAGACAGCCATGCGCTACTTCAAGCAGCGGCTTCGCGGGCGCCCCCATGAGGTCTTCGCCGTCATGTTCTTGAACACCCGCAACCACATGCTGGCGTTCGAGGAACTCTTCAACGGCACGATCGATGCGGCGGCGGTCTACCCGCGCGAAGTGGCACGCCGCGCCCTGTTCCATAACGCGGCAGCCGTGATCATCGGTCACAACCACCCTTCTGGCAGCGCCGAACCGTCCGCTGCCGACCGCGATATCACCCGTCATCTGGAAAAAGCCCTGCCTTTGGTAGGAGTCCGCCTTCTGGACCACGTAGTAGTAGGCGAAGGCACCCCCGTCTCCATGGCTGAACGAGGCTGGCTCGAACCCACCCTCTCCTTTCGGGGCTGAACGTCCCAGTCAGCCCAAATACCCCTGTCCGGAGCCCCGAAAGCGGCCCCAAGGCCCCTCAAGCCCCCTGCCCCACTCCCGTTCAATGGATCGGCCCGCCATCTAGGCTAAAATTGCCGATTCCGCCGCTCCAGTCCCAAAGCAGGCCTTGTGAAAAATCTCCTCCGCGCCCTGATCAGCCAAGGCATCGAAGCCTTGCGCGCCAACGGCACTCTGCCGGCCGATACCCTGACCCCGGAATTCGTGGTCGAACGCCCGAAGACCCGTGAGCACGGCGATTTCGCCACCAATGCCGCGATGCTGCTGGCCAAGCCGGCGCGCAGCAACCCGCGCGCCCTGGCCCAGGCGCTGCTGGATGCGCTGCCCAAGAGCAATGACGTGCTGCGCGTTGAGATCGCCGGCCCAGGCTTCATCAATTTCCACCTCGCCCCCAGCGCCTACCAGCGCGAAGCGGCCAGCGTGCTCAAGGAAGGCGCCGATTACGGCCGCAACCTGAGCGGCAACGGCCGTACCGTGGGCGTGGAGTATGTGTCGGCCAACCCGACCGGTCCGCTGCACGTGGGCCATGGCCGCGCCGCCGCCATCGGCGACTGCCTGGCACGCCTGCTGGATGTGAACGGCTGGAACGCCAAGCGCGAGTTCTACTACAACGACGCCGGCGTGCAGATCGAGAACCTGGCGCTGTCCACCCAGGCGCGCGCCAAGGGGCTCAAGCCCGATGACGCCGGCTGGCCGGAAGCGGGCTACCGCGGTGATTACATCCAGGACGTGGCCAACGCCTACCTGGCCGGCGCCACGGTGGAGCTGGAAGGCCACGCGGTGGTGGGCGAGCGCGACCCGGACAACCTCGATGGCATCCGCCGCTTTGCGGTGGCCTACCTGCGCAACGAGCAGAACCAGGACCTGGCCGCGTTCGGAGTGGATTTCGACATCTACTTCCTGGAAAGCTCGCTGTACAAGGACGGCAAGGTGGAAGAGACCGTCGCCCAGCTGCAGGCGGCCGGCCACACCTATGAGGACGGCGGCGCGCTGTGGCTGCGCTCGACCGACTTCGGTGACGACAAGGACCGCGTGATGCGCAAGTCCGACGGCACCTACACCTACTTCCTGCCGGACGTGGCCTACCACCTGAGCAAGTGGCAGCGTGGCTATGAGCGCGCGATCACCGAGCTGGGTGCGGACCACCACGGCTCGCTGGCGCGCGTGCGCGCCGGCCTGCAGGCGCTGGACGTGGGCATTCCCCAGGGCTGGCCGGAATACGTGCTGCACCAGATGGTGACGGTGATGCGCGGCGGCGAAGAAGTGAAGCTGTCCAAGCGTGCCGGCAGCTACCTGACCCTGCGTGACCTGATCGAAGAAGCCGGCCGCGATGCGACCCGCTGGTTCCTGATCGCGCGCAAGCCCGATTCGCAGCTGACCTTTGATATCGACCTGGCCCGCGCGCAGAGCAACGACAACCCGGTGTTCTACGTGCAGTATGCGCACGCCCGGGTGTGCAGCCTGCTGCGCCAGGCGCAGGAGAAGGGCCTGAGCTACACGCCGGGCGAAGGCCTTGCCGGCATGGCCTCGCTGAGCGACGACGCCTCGCTGTGGCTGATGGTGGAAATGTCGCGCTTCCCGGAAGTGGTGGAAGCGGCCGGTATCGCGCTGGAACCGCACCTGATCGCGCAGTATCTGCGTGAATTGGCGCACGCCTTCCACACGTGGTATCACGGCACGCAGGTGCTGGTGGCTGACGATGCCGAGCGCAATGCCAAGCTCACGCTGGCGTGCGCGGCGCGCCAGGTGCTGGCCAATGGTCTGAACGTCCTGGGCGTTTCCGCCCCGGAAAAAATGTAAGCAGTGGAGAAGCAGTAAATGGCAGCACGACGCGGCAAGAGCCAGGCACGGCGCAACAGCAGCCAGGGCACACCGGGATGGGTGTGGCTGGTTGCGGGTGTGGCGATTGCGGCCGTGGTGTTTTTGGCGGCACCGAACCTGTTCAAGAACGACGGTGATGGCTTCCTGCGGGTTGGCCCGCAGCCGAACCCGAACGCCCAGCCGGCCCCGGTAAGCGACGCCGATACCGACGTGGGCGCGGAGCTGCCCAAGCCGGGTGCGGCGGCCAAGCCTGCCGAACCGGCCAAGCCGGCCACGCAGTACGACTTCTACACCCTGCTGCCCGGCAAGGAAGTGGAAATGTCCGATGCGGAGCTGGCGGCCAGCGCGCGTGCGGAAGATCAGCGCCGCGCCAAGGCCGAGGCGCAGCGCGCGCAGGCGGCGTTGGAAGGCCGTCCGTTGCCACCGGCACCGGCGCCGACCAGCACCGCCGCAACCACCTCGCCTGCGGCAGTGAGCACCGCCCCGCTGCCCGCCCCGGTGGCGGAACGCCCGGCAGCAACCACGGCTCCGGCGACGACGCCGGCGCAGACGGCAGCGGCTACTCCGGCGGCACCGAAGCCGGCGGCTGCTGCGGCGACGCCTGCTGCTGCGGCGGCTGAGCCGGCGGCCAGCAACGTGCGCTATATCCTGCAGGCCGGCGCGTTTGGTGCGTCTGGCGACGCCGAGGCGACCAAGGCCAAGCTGGCGATGATCGGTTTGGCGGCGCGGGTGGAATCGGCGCAGATCAACGGCAAGACGGTGTATCGCGTGCGCATGGGGCCGTATGGCAGCGCGGGTGAGCTGGCGGAGGCCAAGCAGAAGCTGGATGGGACCGGGCTTCAGGCGATGGCAATCAAGGCGCAGTGAGTGGCGCTGCAGGATTTTTGAAGACGCCGGGCTTGCCCGGCGTCTTTTTTTGTGGCGAAGAGCAGCCGAGCATGGCTCGGCTCTACCCTTCTCTCGGGAGTAAGCGCGCGGGCGGGTAGTGCCGAGCCATGCGCGGCAACCGCTTCTCTTGGGGATCAACGCGCGTTTGGTAGTGCCGAGCCATGCTCGGCAACCGCGCAATGCGCGGTGCGTGCGTCCGAAGACCTGCGGCCTGAACACACCGGGGTTCACACCGGAGTTCAGTGCACGGCGGGCGCGTGGACCATGCGTTGGTACGGGCGGAGCGAAGGGCAGCCGAGCATGGCTCGGCTCTACCTGCTCCCGGGAATTAACGCGCGTTCGGTCCGGCGTCCGGTGATGCGTTATCGTCCGCGCATGTCTTCCCGTCCTAATCCTGCGGAACTTCCCAGCGTTGCCGGGGCTACCGGTCGCTACCGCGAGTGGGCGCCGCCGGCTGCGCTGCGCGGCAGCTTCGGGCAGCTGTGGCGCAGCGATCTGCCGGTGGGCCACAGCGGTGAGGTGGCGGTGCTGCCCGATGGTTGCGTGGACATTCTCTGGCGCGATGGGCGGCTGTTTGTGGTGGGCCCGGACGTGGTGGCCGCGCACCCGCAGTTGACGCCCGGTGCGCAGGTGTTGGGCGCGCGGTTTCAGCCGGGTGCGGCGCAGGCATGGTTGGGGCTGCCGCTGTCGGAGATCGTGGGGACGGCGGTGGCGTTGGAGGACGTGCTGGGCGTGCGGGCGCGGCGGATGGCGGCGCGGTTGAACGCGGTGGGCGATAGCGAGGTGCGGCAGCAGGTGTTCGCGCTGGAGCTGGCCGGGCTGGCTGGCAATGGCACGGCCGATGCCGCGGCGGCGCAGGTGTTTGCCCAGGTGCGTGCGGGGAATATGGACCTGGCGGCGGTGTCTACGGCGCTGCAGCTGAGTACGCGCAGCCTGCGCCGGTTGTGCCATGCGCAGTTCGGCTACGGGCCGAAGATGCTGGAGCGGATCCTGCGCCTGCAACGGGTGCTGCGTTTGGCGCGGGCGCGGCCACGCGACAGCCTGGCGGCGCTGGCGTTCGACGGTGGCTACGCGGACCAGTCGCACCTGAGCCGGGAAGTGCGGGCGCTGGCCGGAATCGGTGCGGCCGAACTCTGCGCGCAGTGGCGCGGCTGACTGGCCGTTTTGTTCAAGACAGACGCGCGGAAACTGGCGATGCTGGTGCTCCTTTCAATACGAGAACAGCGATGAGCACAGCACACGGCAACGATCGCCGCATCGACAACATCGAATTCAACGTGGCCGATATCGCCCGCAGCAAGGCGTTCTATGGGGCGGTGTTTGGCTGGTCGTTCACCGATTACGGCCCGGGCTATACCGAGTTCGACGATGGCCGGTTGCGCGGTGGGTTCACCACGGACGAGCCGGTGCGCGCGGGTGGGCCGTTGGTGATTCTGTATGCCGATGACCTGGCGGCCACGCAGCAGCGGGTGGAAGCGGCCGGGGCGGAAATCTGCCGGGCGGCGTTCGATTTTCCCGGCGGGCGGCGGTTTCATTTCCGCGATCCGGATGGGTATGAGTTGGCGGTGTGGACGGCCGCCTGAGGTAGAGCCGACCGTTGGTCGGCTGCCGTCTGAGGGCGCGTGCGCCGCGCGGTATGCGCCAAGAGCAGCCGAGCATGGCTCGGCTCTACCGGGATGCCGCGCCCCGGAGGGTAGAGCCGAGACAGGAGCAGCCGAGCATGGCTCGGCTCTACCGGGATGCCGCGCCCCGGAGGGTAGAGCCGAGACAAGAGCAGCCGAGCATGGCTCGGCGCTACCGGGATGCCGCGCGGCCAAGGGTAGAGCCGAGCCATGCGC
>NZ_JBFULC010000056.1:0-28855 GCF_056400525.1 Stenotrophomonas sp. P5_A9 | reverse complement strand
TACCAGCGCCACGCCTCGGCCACGCGAGCGCCCAACCAGACCAGCAGCAAGCCGCCTATCAGACTGACGCCGAGGTACAGCGGCAGCATCAGGCCACGATCGGTCCGGGTGAACACCAGCGACTCCARCACCATCGAGGAGAACGTGGTCAGCCCGCCAATGATTCCCACGATCAGGAACGCCCGCCAGTACAGCGCGGCCGTACCGCGGCTCTGCAGCCAGACCATCACGTAACCGGCAGCGAAGGCGCCGACCAGGTTCACTGTCAGGGTGCCCCATGGGAAACCGCTGCCGAACTGGCGCAGCATCGCATCGCCCACCATGAAGCGCAGAGCGGCTCCCAGCGCGCCGCCGGCCATGACCAGCCCCAGCTGCTGCCACCACGTCGAAAACCCGTCCATTACGCGCCACCCTTCTCCGCGCGCGCCTGCTCGCGCGCCGCACGCAGCCGGTCCAGCTTTTCCTTCAGCTTGATCTCCAGGCCACGCGGTACGGGCTCGTAATACACCCGCTCGCCCATCGCATCCGGGAACCCGGTCTGGTCCAGCGCGATGCCGCCATCGGCGTCATGGTCGTACTGGTAGGTCTTGCCGTACCCCAGCTCCTTCATCAACCTGGTCGGCGCGTTGCGCAGGTGCAGCGGCACCTCCTGGGTGCCGCTCTCGCGCACGTCCTGCCTGGCCTTGTTGAACGCGGCGTAGCCGGCATTGGACTTGGCGGTGCTGGCCAGATAGAGCACCAGTTGCGCGAAGGCCAGTTCGCCTTCCGGGCTGCCGAGGCGTTCGTAAATGTCCCAGGCTTCCAGCGCCATCGACTGCGCGCGCGGATCGGCCAGACCGATGTCTTCGATCGCCATGCGGGTCAGCCGCCGCGCCAGGTAGGACGGGTCGCAGCCGCCATCGAGCATCCGCGTCAGCCAGTACAGCGCGGCATCCGGATTGGAACTGCGTACCGATTTGTGCAGCGCCGAGATCTGGTCGTAGAACTGCTCGCCCCCCTTGTCAAAGCGCCGGGTGCGGTCGGCCAGGACCTGCAGCAGCATCTCCGGACTGATCCGGCCACCGTCGCCGCCCGCCAGTTCGGCCGCAATCTCCAGCAGGGTCAGCGCGCGGCGCACGTCGCCATCTGCAGCGGTGGCGATTTCCAGCAGCGATTCCGGAGCCACCTGCAGCGCTTCGCTGCCAAGGCCGCGGTCGCTGTCGTGCAGCGCGCGCTCCAGCGCCTCAACGATGTCGGCCGGCGACACCGATTCGAGCACATGCACGCGGCAGCGCGACAACAGCGCCGAGTTCAGTTCGAACGAGGGATTTTCAGTGGTGGCGCCGACAAAGACGATGGTCCCGCGCTCGATATGCGGCAGAAATGCATCCTGCTGCGCCTTGTTGAACCGGTGCACCTCGTCGACGAACAGCACGGTGCGGCGGCCGTCGGCAAAGCGCTGGGCGGCCTCGGCCAGCACCTGGCGCACCTCCGGCAGGCCGGAGAGCACTGCGGAGATGGCGCGGAATTCGGCATCGGCGTAGTGCGCCAGCAGCAGCGCCAGGGTGGTCTTGCCACAGCCGGGCGGCCCCCACAGGATCATCGAATGCACATGCCCGGACTCGACCGCGCGGCGCAGCGCGCTATCCGGCGCGAGCAGGCGTTTCTGCCCGACCATCTCGTCCAGCGTCTGCGGACGCATCCGCTCGGCGAGCGGACGCATGTTGTCCCGATCCACGGTCAGCAGATCAGGCCCGTTGAATGTCGTTCGGTTTCTGGCCACGCACGTATTCTATCGCGAGCGCGCGTGAACCCACGTCGGATAAGCACCGGTAGAGCCAGGCCATGCCTGGCTGCTCTCCGTACGACCGACCCATTGCGAATCCCGGTAGAGCCAGKCCATGCCTGGCTGCTCTCCGTGCGGCGGACGGGATCTCGGGAAGGCCCAGCCAGGCATGGCCTGGCTCTACCCCGTCCCGACGCCATCCTGCGATTGAACGCGGCGATGAGCGCCCCCGCCTTACTCGCCGATGACGTCGGTGCCCTTGGGCGGTGCGAAGCTGAAGGTACCGGCGGCAAAGCCCGGGTTGCGCTTCCAACCGGTGAAGTTGATCACCGTGCGCTGACCCACTGCATCCACCACTTCCATGCGCGCCAGGCCCTGGGCGTTGAAGCCCAGCGCGGCGTACTGGAAGGCGGTGTCGGTCTCGCGCTTGGGGCTGAGCGACAACCACTGCAGGCCATCGCGCGCTGCGGCCTCTTCGCTCACGTCGTACTGCTTGTCCAGCAACGCCGGATTGATCAGTGCGGTGAGCGGGCTGTTCTGCTCTTCGGCGCCCTGCGCGCGGACAGTGGCCTGCTCCAGATCCTTCTCGTACACCCAGACCTTCTTGCCGTCGGCCACGATCAGCTGTTCGTGCGGCTTGATGTATTCCCAACGGAACAGACGCGGCGCGGACAGCGCGACGCGACCACTGGTGTTCTCCTTGACCTTGCCCTTGCTGTCAAACACCTGCTGGCTGAACTGTCCATCGAGGCCCTTCAGGCCTTGAGTGAAACGGTTGAGCTCATCGCGGGCGCCGGCCCAGGCCGAGGCCGACCCGACACTGGCCACGACCAGGGTGGCGGCAACGAGGTAGCGGCGGAAAGAGGTGTTCATGGCAGTATCCGGGACATATGGAAAGGATGGATCGGAGTGTGCCCATGGAAACCTGAATGGGCGATCAGGGCAGTAGTATGCGCCGCGTCGACGCACCCGCGCAGCGCGGCGTTGACGGGCTACGGGTTTGCCTGCACCGTCTTCAGGTCGCCATACACCACCTGCCCACGAAAACCGCGCCGCACCTGCTGGTACAGTTCGCGGAACGCGGGATAGTCCTGCGACTGACACAGCGCCTGCGCGCCGCGCACCGCGCGCTGCTGCAGCCGATGGCGGGCAACGATGGTCTGGCCCTCGCGGCTCCAGTCCAGCCGGTACTCCCCCGCCGGGTTGCGGAACTGCTGGCGGCGCGGGATCGCCACGATCGGCACGCCCACCGGGAACTGCAGCCGGTAGGTTTCCTCGCGAAGGCTGTCGGTGCAATAAAACGGCGTGGCGTTGTCCGGGGCCGAGGTGGTGGTGTAGATATCGCGGAAGGACTCGCCGCCGGGCGCATCGGGCAAGGGCATGCCGCCGACCACGCCGAAGTCGACGTAGTCGCTGGCATGGAAATCGTAGCGATAGTTGAATGGGCGGCTCAGGTCCTGCGGATCGCCCAACAGGGTGAGCGCGCCGGTGCCGTCGAACCCGGACGAGGCCATGATCGATTCCTCCACCCGCGCCCGGTTCTGCGCATTGAGACGCGCGAACGATCCCCGCATGCCGATTTCGCTGATCTCGCTCGGCTGCAGCACGGTCTGGCCGGCCAGATCGCCTTTTGCGTCGAAGCGGAAACTGACGTCCAGGCCATTGCCATTGCGGCTGGCATCGTTATCCGGGGTGCGCGCCACTGTTGCCTGCCGGGTCAGCAGCACCGGCGCGCCCAGGTCACCGTCGGGCAACTGGCCAAACCGTGCATAGGCACTGGTCGAGTCCAGGTAGAGATCGAATTCGGGGATGTAGGTGATGGCATGGTTGAACCGCCCCAGTAGCGGAACCGCCGGCAGGCTCGGGCCGCCGCCCGCACCGATCAGCACCGGACTGCTCTGGATGCCACGCGCAGCCAGCAGCGCCTCCAGGATCACCACGTGGTCCTTGCAGTCGCCATAGTGGTTGTCGAGGATGCTCTGCGCCGGATTCGGCTCCAGCCCGCCATTGCCCAGGTACACCGCCACGTAGCGGATGTTCTGCGAGACCCAGCGGTACAGCGCCGCCGCTTGGTCGCGGCGATCGGTGATGCCTGCGGTGAGCTGGTCGGCCAGCGCCTGGATGCCAGGGGTCACCCTGGCAGCCTYGCCCCCTTTGCGCTGGTAGGCGCTGGCCACCTGCGCCCAGTCGCGGTAGGTGCTGGCCATGATGGTGGGGCTGAACTCCCACGCCGCGGCCGACCAGTTCTGCGCCTGCATCGGCTCGCGGCGCTGGTAGCGCCACTCCCACGTGGCCTGGCCGTCACGGATCTTCGGTCGGTCACTGCCCTGCACATCGCGCTGCTGCACCAACATCGGCAGCGCGGCCGGTGCCGACAGCGTCACCCGTGCGTCGTCGTACTGGGTGAACACGCTGAAGGTTTCCCACAGCCCGAAGTAGCCGGGGAAGTACGGTGTGTTCTGGGTCCGCCGGGTCTTGTAGACCAGCCGCGTACCCGGGGCCAGGTTGGGAAACACCACCACCCGCACCTTGCGGTCGGCATACATCGCCGCAGCCGCGCTGGAGTAGCTCTCCTGGGTGTAGATGCGGTCGGCCGGCACGTCGCGGCGCTGGCCGTCGGCGGTGAGCGTATAGGCGGCCAGCACCTCCAGGGTTTCCATCTTTTCGCTGTAGCTCAGCCGCACCTGGCTGAACTGCTCGACCGCCGACTTGGTCTTGAGCAGGATGTCGTACTCTTCGGTCTGGGTGTTGCCCGCGTCCGGGCGCACCACGTAATCGGCACGGTAACGCACGAAGCTGAAGTTGTTGCTGGCCTGCGCCTCGGTCGGCGTGCCCTGCCCGCCCGGCGTGCCGGATGCGGCCGAGGCTGGCACCGGGGCGGGTGCTGAAGGCGACGACTGCGTATCGGCGCGCGCCAGGGCCGGCGCGAAGGCCAGGCCGCCCAACACCAACCACAGCATCGACTTCATTGCGGGTTCCTTGTGCAGGCGGGTGCGGGCGAGAGGGGGCGGTCGAGGCGTGCAACACAACCGCGTGCGGGGTGAGCATCGAAAGGGGCAATGCACGCATCGCCCCCCCTTCCACGATCTCGCGCCGTTACTTCGGCGGCGGCGGCGCCAGCACGCTGCGGTCGCCATTATGTTCGGGCGGACTGACCACGCCGGCCATTTCCATCGCTTCGATCAGGCGCGCGGCGCGGTTGTAACCGATCTTGAGCCGGCGCTGCACGCCGGAAATCGACGCGCGGCGGGTTTCGGTGACGATGCGCAGCGCCTCGTCATACAGCGGATCGGATTCGTCGCCGCCGCCGCTGCTGGCCTCGGGCAGGCCACCGGCGCCTACTACCACGCCATCGCCCATCATCTGCACTTCGTCCAACACACCGCTGATGTAATCGGCCGGGCCGCTGGCCTTGAGGTGCTCGACCACGCGGTGCACTTCCTCGTCGGACACGAACGCACCGTGGACGCGATCGGGCAACGCGGTACCCGGCGGCAGGTACAGCATGTCGCCGTGGCCCAGCAGGGTCTCCGCACCGGACTGGTCCAGAATGGTGCGCGAATCGATCTTGGAACTGACCTGGAAGCCGATGCGGGTGGGAATGTTGGCCTTGATCAGGCCGGTGATCACATCTACCGACGGGCGCTGGGTGGCAAGGATCAGGTGGATGCCGGCCGCACGTGCCTTCTGCGCCAGGCGCGCGATCAGTTCTTCAACCTTCTTGCCGACGATCATCATCATGTCGGCGAATTCGTCGATGAAGATCACGATGAACGGCAGCGTCTCCAGCGGGCGCGGCGCTTCGCCCAGTTCCGGATTCGGCTTGAACAACGGGTCCATCATCGGCTGCCCGGCGTCCTCGGCATCCTTGACCTTCTTGTTGAAGCCGGCCAGGTTGCGCACGCCCACCGCGCTCATCAGCTTGTAGCGCCGTTCCATTTCGGCCACGCACCAGCGCAGGCCGTTGGCGGCTTCCTTCATGTCGGTCACCACCGGCGCCAACAGATGCGGAATGCCCTGGTAGACGCTCAGCTCGAGCATCTTCGGGTCGATCATCAGCATCCGCAGGTCTTTGGGCGACGCCTTGTACAGCAGGCTGAGCACCATGGCGTTGACCGCCACCGACTTGCCCGAACCGGTCGTGCCTGCCACCAGCAGATGCGGCATGCGCGCCAGGTCGGCCACGGTCGGGCGCCCGGCGATGTCCTTGCCCAGGGCAAGGGTCAGCGGACTGGTCGACTTGTCGTACTCCTTGGAGCGCAACAGTTCGGACAGGTAGATCATTTCGCGGGTGACGTTGGGGATTTCCAGGCCCACCACCGACTTGCCCGGAATCACGTCAACCACGCGCACCGACTTCACCGACAGGCCACGGGCAATGTCCTTGTCCAGCGAGCTGATCTGGCTGACCTTGATGCCCGGCGCCGGCTCGATCTCGAAACGGGTGATCACCGGACCCGGATAGGCGCCCACCACCTGCGCTTCGATGCGGAAATCCTTGAGCTTGAACTCGATCTGCCGCGACAGCGTTTCCAGCGTGTCTTCGTCGTAGCCCTTGGGCTGCGGCTTGGGATCGTCCAGCAGCGCCAGCGGCGGCAGGTCCGAGCCATCGCCATTGACCCCGCGGAACATCGGGATCTGGGTCTCGCGCTTGGCCCGGTCGCTCTTTTCCAGCACCGGCTCGGGGCGCGGCTCGATCTTGACCGGCTCGCGCTTGGCACGCACCTCCGCATCGACCTTGCGCACTTCCTGGCGCTCCTCGCGCATGGCGCGGGTCTGCTGCCACTCGGTGGCCTGCTCTTTCTTCTTGTTGAACAGCGGCGGCAGCGCCAGTACCCAGCGACCGATCTTCTCCATCACCACGAACCAGGAGATGCCCGTGGCCAGGGTGATCGAGGCCAGCAGCAGCACCAGCACGAACAGATTCGCACCCAGCGCACCGAACCCGGCGCTGAGCGAGTTGCCCACCAGCCGGCCGAGAATGCCGCCGGCATGGGCGACATCGCCAGTGAACAGACGCACATGCAGGAAGCCGGTGCCGGCGATCAGGAAGCCGACCAGGCCAACCAACCGCAGCGCCGGGTCCAGGTCATGCTCGCCCTTGCTTTCACGCTTGAGCCCGAACATGGCGATCCAGGCCAGCGCGCCGAGCACGATCGGCAGCACGAAGGCGATGTAGCCAAACAGCTGCAGCAGCACGTCGGCGATCCACGCCCCGACCCGGCCGCCCATGTTGTGGATGGGCGCGACCACGCTGCCGGTGTGCGACCAGCCGGGGTCGGTGGCCGAATAGGTGAACAGGCTGGCGACCAGATACAGCAGCGCCGGGGCGATCGCGATCAGGCCGAGGTCGCGCCACAGACGCTGACGGCCCGGATTATCGGCAGGCGCAGGCGCCGCCGCAGCCTTGCGCGACGGTTTGCTGTCGGGAGACTTGGATCGTTCCGGGAGCTGCTTCGCCACCTTAGACCACACCTTGGGAATGCACTGTTAGTGCTTGATAATAAACGACTGGCTGGCACCCCGGTAGGTGTCGACCGTTGGTCGGCACGCCCACCCGGCCCGGCCCCTGTCAAAACTTCGACACGGGAGGCGCCGACATGCCCCGCAGGTCGCCCCGCTCCACCGGTCGCCTTGAATCGCCCCGCCCCTGCCGCCACTCTATGGCTTGTCCCGGACGCCACGCAATCACCGCCGGCGTCCCGCCCCATCACCATTTACGCGAGTCTACATGAGCCATTCCCTGCCCTCCCGCCACCAGAAGCTCGTCATCCTCGGCTCCGGCCCGGCCGGCTGGACCGCCGCTGTCTATGCCGCGCGCGCCAACCTCAAGCCGGTGGTGATCACCGGACTGCAGCAGGGTGGCCAGCTGATGACCACCACCGAAGTGGACAACTGGCCCGGCGACGCGCATGGCCTGATGGGCCCGGACCTGATGACGCGCATGCAGGCCCATGCCGAGCGCTTCGAGACCGAGGTGATCTTCGACCATATCCACACCGCCGACCTGGCCCAGCGCCCGTTCAAGCTGATCGGCGACAGTGCCGAGTACACCTGCGACGCGCTGATCATCGCCACCGGCGCGACCGCCAAGTACCTGGGCATCGAATCGGAAGAGGCCTTCAAGGGCCGCGGCGTGTCTGCCTGCGCCACCTGCGACGGCTTCTTCTACCGTGACCAGGACGTGGTCGTGGTCGGCGGCGGCAACACCGCCGTGGAAGAGGCGCTGTACCTGTCCAACATCGCCCGCAAGGTCTACCTGGTCCACCGCCGCGACACCCTCAAGGCGGAAAAGATCATGCAGGACAAGCTGTTCGCCAAGGTGGCGGCCGGCAAGATCGAGACCGTGTGGCACCACCAGGTCGATGAAGTGCTGGGCAACGATGCCGGCGTCACCGGCGTGCGGGTCAAGTCCACGCTGGACGGCAGCACCCGCGACATCGAGGCCCACGGCTTCTTCGTGGCCATCGGCCACCACCCCAACACCAGCCTGTTCGACGGCCAGCTGACCATGAACAACGGTTACCTGGACATCCGCTCGGGCCTGGGCGGCAACGCCACCCAGACCTCGGTCGAGGGCGTGTTCGCCGCCGGCGACGTGGCCGACCAGCACTACCGCCAGGCGATCACCTCGGCCGGCTTCGGCTGCATGGCCGCGCTGGATGCCGAGCGCTACCTGGATGCGAAGGGTGAGCTGGGCTGAGGCAAGCCCGCTGCACGGTGATTCACGGAGGCCGGCGCGATGCGCCGGCCTTTTTTTGGCTCTTCGCCCCTGCGGGGAACATCTTGTTGCAAGGGCCGTCGCAGCGTGAGCACGACCCTGCGCGGGTGGCCGGGTGTGCAGGCGCCGCTTGGATCGGCTGGCGTCTCCGCTCGGGTTTGTCGCGCCCGTGAGGGCCCCATCATAGGGGCGAAGAACCTTTTCTGCGCCAGACCTGTGGTCATCCTCGGCCGCATACCTGCCGATAGGTCACCGGGGCCGTGGCCACGCCGTCGGCATCGATCATCCGGGCCGACCAGTCCGCCACGCCTGACCCGCTGCCCTGGCACCCGGTCTGCACCAGCATCGGCACGTCGGGATCATCGAACACCTTGGTGTAGGCGTCGCAGGCCCCTTGTTCCGAGCATCCGGCCACATGGGTTTCGAGCGTCACTGGAAACTGGGGATTTCCCTGCACTTTCAGCGTCAACTCGGAAGCGCCACCAATGGGAAGGGAAAAGTCCTCAATCGGACCCAGTTCAAAAGCCGTGCAGTCCTTGCCTGCGGCCCAGAGGCGATAGCCCTTCTCCACCCCCTTCATCGACGCGGTGCGAAACACCGGATCGAGCAATGCCTTGGCATCCTCGGGATTGGTGTGAAAGGCAGTTTCGACGATGATCGAGGGCATCTTCGCCTCCCTGTTCTCCCCTTTATTGTCTACATGCGGCTTCGTCGCCACCACGAACGACTCGTAGCCGGGCCGACTCTGTATTGCCTCCTTCATCGAACAAAGCACACTGCTCGCAAGTGCCTGATCATCAGGGCGCCCTGCTTGGACGATGACGCGCGCACCGCGCGCGGTTCCGTTGTCGTCGGCATTGCTATGTAGATGGATGACCATCTCCGCCTTCACGTGGTTGGCGAGCTTTGGCCTGCTGTTGATGTCCTCCAGCTCCTCCCGGTTCCACGCGGTGCTGCCTGCGTGGGTATTCCATATCGACGTCTCACCTGGATATTGCTCCGCGATCGCATAACGAGCGGCCATGGTCCACCATTCAAAGCCACTCTCCGGATGAATCAGTCCAGCATCCTGCACGCGTGGCCGGATCACCGGCATGCGACTGCGGACCTCGATAAGACTTTTGAGCTCACTCGCGTACAACGGCGTCAGCAGCCCCTCATTGACACCATTATGCTCGTCGCGCGAGCTCACCCAGCTATTGGTTCTATGGCTCAGAAAATAACCGTGACCGGCCGCAACGAACGCCATGCCGGAGCCGCCGCCACCGTTTCGCCAGCGCCGACCGGCCTCGCGTGCAGCATCGTCGGCGGCCTTGATCTCGGGAAAGTAGTGGTAGATGTCCTTCCCGTCGTAGAGGTACTCCACCGTTACTACCGGCGCAAACTTCTCGGCTTCATGGATCAGGCCGTTGTTGATGATGCTTCTCTGGTCTTCGAAAGATGGGCCGTAGTCTTCAGGCACAAATGATCGATCCAGTCGGACCGTGATCACCCCGGCGGCGATATCCATGGAGGCACTTACCTGGCGGCTACGGGACTGTCCGTCCAGTAGCGGGATGCGCTCGAGTGAGAACCGTGCGCGCTGTGTCAAAAGGGTATCGAGCTCAACATCACTCTTTAGACCAAGCGGCTCGACGCCAGCGGCGCGCGCGGGCGCGGACATGAAAAGAGACGCTGCGGCGATTGCGGCGCCGGCGGTAATCGACAGCAGCAAACCAGGGTTGTTGCACGACATCGGTATTCTCCATGAATCCAAAGGAATGCACCGTTCCTACGGCGCCAGCGCAATCTGCGCCTTTCCCGCCACGACGAATGCGCCCGAATGCACCCTTCACAGTGTTCCGGCAACACCGTTTTGATGGCACATGTGGAATGGATCAGCTCAAGCTCTCAATCCCCATTCCCCATCGCCCTGCCCTATCCTCTCCCCATGCCTGATCCACGCTTCCTCCATCGCCTCTCCGACGTCCCCGCCGCCGACTGGGACGCCCTGCACGACGGCAGCAACCCGTTCGTCAGCCATGCCTTCCTGGCCGGGCTGGAAGCGCACGGCTGCCTGCGCCCGGAATGGGGCTGGCGACCGCGCCACTTCACCCTGTGGGACGGCGACACCCTGGTCGCAGCGATGCCCGGTTACCTGAAGGACAACTCGCACGGCGAGTTCGTGTTCGACCATGCCTGGGCCAACGCCTACGCGCGGCACGGGCTGGACTACTTCCCCAAATGGCTGGGTGCGGTGCCGTACTCGCCGGTGACCGGGCCGCGCCTGCTGGCGCATGACGACGTCGATCGCGCAGCACTGGCCGAGGCGCTGCGTGCCGAGGTCGATCGCATCGGCTGGTCGTCGGCGCACGTCAATTTCCACCGCGCCGAGGAAGATGCGGCATTCGGGCCGGGCTGGATGCTCCGCGAGGACATCCAGTTCCAGTGGCACAACCCGGGCGACTGGCGCGATTTCGACGATTTCCTGGCCGCCATGGACCACAAGCGCCGCAAGAACATCCGCCAGGAACGCAGCAAGCTGGCACGCAGCGGGGTCACTTATCGGATCGTGCATGGGGATGAAGCCAGCGAAGATGACCTGCTCGCCATGCATGGGTTCTATCTGCAGACCTTCGCCGAGTACGGCAACTCGCCTGCCTTGACCCTGCCGTTCCTGCGCCATCTGGCAGCCTCGATGCCGCGCCAGCTGGTGATGTTCCTGGCCCAGCTGGACGGCGCCCCGGTCGCAGGCGCGCTGTGCCTGCGCGGCGCCGACACGCTGTACGGCCGCTATTGGGGCGGCGCCACGCTGCCTGGCCTGCATTTCGAGACCTGCTACTACCAGGGGATCGAATACTGCCTGCGCGAGGGCCTGACCCGTTTCGAACCCGGCGCGCAGGGCGAGCACAAGCTGGCGCGCGGTTTCCTGCCGCAGATCGTGCGCAGCCGCCACTGGGTGGCCGAGCCGGCCTTCGCCGGCGCGCTGAGCGGCTGGTGCGCGAGTGAGCGCGAGGACGTGGCGCGCTATGCAGTGGCACTGGCCGAGCACAGCCCCTTCAAAGCTGCGGACCCGGCATGAGCCGGCCGTTGCCCTGGGGGCTGGGCGCCCGCCCGGATGCCCCCTTCCCGCCCGCCGAGACCGCGCTGCGTGATCCGGACGGACTGCTCGCGGTCGGTGGCGACCTGTCCCCGGTGCGCCTGCTCAATGCGTACGCCAACGGCATCTTCCCCTGGTTCTCCGAGGGCCAGCCGCTGCTGTGGTGGTCGCCGGACCCCCGCATGGTGTTCCGCACCGACGGGGTGCGCCTGTCCTCGCGCTTCCGCCGTAGCCTGCGCAACAGTCCGTGGACGGTGCGCGCGGACACCCGCTTCGCCGAGGTGATCGCCGCCTGCGCCGCCAGTCCGCGACCGGGCCAGGACGGCACCTGGATCACCGTTCCCATGCAGCAGGCGTATATCGCCCTGCATCGGATGGGCCACGCGCATTCGGTGGAGGTCTTCGATGCAGGCCGATTGGTGGGTGGCATCTACGGCGTGGCGATTGGCCGGATGTTCTTCGGCGAAAGCATGTTCAGTGCGGCCAGTGGCGGCTCAAAAGTAGCGCTGGCGGCGTTGGCCCATCGCCTGGCGCAGTGGGGGTGGCCGCTGATCGACGCGCAGGTGGAGAACGATCACCTGCTGAGCATGGGCGCCGAGCACTGGTCACGCGCGCGGTTTTTGACGCTGGTGCGCCAACAGGTGCAGCTGGAGGCGCCGGCGGGACTGTGGACGGAGCGGTTTGGTGACATGGATGCGGCCCTGCTTGCGGGCCGGGCCTGATGCGGCATCGGCCAACGGTCGGCACTACCGGGGCCTTGATGCCTGCCGACCGGGCTGACCGATGCCTGACCCACGCGTAACGGGTGAATGCCCAGTAAACCCAAGCGTTTAACGCAAACTTTGCATGAACGGGCGAAGGCGCGTAAAATGCCCGCTCTTAAGGCCAGCTCGGCCGTTTACAGAACTGCACAGGACTACATGTCGAAAGACGACTCCATCGAGTTCGAAGGCACCGTCAGCGAGACGCTGCCGAACACCACTTTCCGCGTACGACTGGAAAATGGGCATGAAATCATCGCCCACATCTCCGGCCGCATGCGCAAGAACTACATCCGCATCCTGACGGGCGACCGTGTCAAGGTCGAAATGACGCCCTRCGACCTGACCAAGGGTCGCATCACCTACCGCATGAAATAAGCGGTTCGGGCGACTTCCCTTCGGGAGACGCAGAAGGCCAGCCAGGTGCTGGTCTTTTTGCGTGGGCGCGAAAAAGTGCACACCCCTGCCGGGCGACACCCTTACCCTGTGCACCCTGACATCGGTCAGGCTGCCTTGCTGCAGATTCGCAATGGCGCAGCCCGCGCCACTCTGGTCCCGGTCCACTCCGGATCGCCACTGTCGGCCCCCGCCATGAAGACCCTGTCCCTGCTGAGCCTGCTCCTTGCCGCCTGCTCCGCCGTTGCGGCCAACGCCGCCGAGCCCGCCGCCGCTGCGAGCGCGTGCGTCACCCTGAGCGCCGATCAGCAGATCGTGCGTGCCAATGCCGATCGCGACGTGCTGCTGCGCAACGGCGACCAGCACTACATCGTGCGTTTCAACAACAGCTGCAACAGCGCCGCGCTGTCGCCCAAGCTGGAATTCGTCACCCCCGACCGGGCCGGCGAGCTGTGCAGCGGCGGCATCAGCAGCCTGCGCACCAAATCGCAGAAGTGCGGCATAAGCGATGTGGAGTCGATCACGGCCAAGGAGTTCGCCACGCGCGCACGGGCGCGACGCTGAGCACGTGATGGCTGGCAATGAAAAAGCCCCTTTCGGGGCTTTTTCAACGACTGCATCCACGTTACCCGGCGATCACTCCACCGTGGCAGGCAGACGCCGTTCCGGCTCGGCCTGGGCTTCCACGAACAACGCGTCGTCGCGGACATCGATGCTCACCCGGCCACCGTTGACCAGCTTGCCGAACAGCAACTCGTCGGCCAGCGGGCGCTTGACCTTGTCCTGGATCACGCGCGCCATCGGGCGGGCGCCCATCAGCGGGTCGAAGCCGTGGCGGGCCAGCCAGTCGCGCGCGGTCGGGGTCGCCGACAGGCTGACGTGCTTTTCCTGCAACAGCATTTCCAGCTCGATCAGGAACTTGTCCACCACCCGCAGGATGTGCTCGAAGCCCAGTGGCTGGAACTGCACCACCGCATCGAGGCGGTTGCGGAATTCCGGCGTGAAGCTCTTGCGCAGGATCTCCATCGCGTCGGTGGCATGGTCCTGGCGGGTGAAGCCGATCGAACGTCGCGAGGCCTGGGCCGCGCCGGCGTTGGTGGTCATCACCAGCACCACGTTCTTGAAGTTGGCTTCGCGCCCGTTGGTATCGGTGAGCACGCCACGGTCCATGACCTGCAGCAGGATGTTGAAGATGTCCGGGTGGGCTTTTTCCACCTCGTCCAGCAGCAGCACGCAGTGCGGGGTCTTGACGATCTTTTCGGTAAGCAGGCCGCCCTGGTCGAAGCCGACATAGCCCGGGGGCGCACCGATCAACCGACTGATCGAGTGCGGCTCCATGTACTCGCTCATGTCGAAGCGGACCAGCTCGATGCCCAGCTGCAGCGCAAGCTGCTTGGTCACTTCGGTCTTGCCG
The DNA here is from genome assembly GCF_056400525.1 of Stenotrophomonas sp. P5_A9. Classification (NCBI taxonomy): domain Bacteria; kingdom Pseudomonadati; phylum Pseudomonadota; class Gammaproteobacteria; order Lysobacterales; family Lysobacteraceae; genus Stenotrophomonas; species Stenotrophomonas sp. P5_A9. The sequence continues at coordinate 14,719 of NZ_JBFULC010000056.1, read as the reverse complement.
ACACCGGTGGGGCCGGCGAACAGGAAGTTGCCGATCGGCTTTTCCGGGTTGGCCAGGCCCGAGCGGGCCAGCTTGATCGCCGAGGACAGGGTCTCGATGGCCGGATCCTGGCCGAAGATCACCATCTTGAGGTTGCGCTCCAGATGCTGGAGCACGTCCTTGTCGGTGGCACTGACCTGCTTGGCCGGAATCCGCGCCATCTTGGCGACGATGGTCTCGATCTCCTCGATGTCGATCAGTTCCTTGCGCTCGCCCTCGGGCAGCAGCCGCTGGCGCGCACCGGCCTCGTCGATCACGTCGATCGCCTTGTCCGGCAGCAGCCGGTCGCCGATATGCTTCACCGACAGGTCCACCGCCGCCTGCAGCGCGTCATCGGCGTAGGTCACGCCGTGGTGCGCTTCGTAGCGGGGCTTGAGGCCCTGCAGGATCTCGTAGGTTTCGCCCACGGTGGGCTCGACGATATCGATCTTCTGGAAGCGCCGCGCCAGCGCGCGGTCCTTCTCGAAGATGCCGCGGTATTCCTGGAAGGTGGTCGAGCCGATGCAGCGCAGCTCGCCCGACGCCAGCGCCGGCTTGATCAGGTTGGAGGCGTCCATGGTGCCGCCCGAGGCCGAGCCGGCACCGATGATGGTGTGGATCTCATCGATGAACAGCACCGCATTGGGCATCTTCTTCAGCGCGGTGAGCACGCCCTTGAGGCGCTTCTCGAAATCGCCGCGGTACTTGGTGCCGGCCACCAGCGCGCCCAGGTCGAGCGAGTAGATGATGGCATCGGCCAGCACATCGGGCACCGAGCCTTCGACGATACGCTTGGCCAGGCCTTCGGCGATGGCGGTCTTGCCCACGCCGGCTTCGCCCACGTAGAGCGGGTTGTTCTTGCGGCGGCGGCACAGCACCTGGATGGTCCGCTCGATCTCATCGCTGCGGCCGACCAGCGGGTCGATCCGGCCATTGCGGGCCGCTTCGTTGAGGTTGCTGGCGAACTCGGCCAGCGCGTCGCCCTTGCCCTCGCCTTCGCCACCCTCGGCACGCCCTTCACCGTCGGCGGCCGGCGGCACTTCGCCGTCCTCGCCCAGCTTGGCGATGCCATGGGACAGGTAATTGACGATATCCAGCCGGGTCACGTCCTGCTGGTTGAGGTAATACACCGCGTGGGAGTCCTTCTCGCCGAAGATGGCGACCAGCACGTTGGCGCCGGTGACCTCCTTCTTGCCCGAGGACTGCACGTGGTACACGGCCCGCTGCAGCACGCGCTGGAAGCCCAGCGTGGGCTGGGTATCGCGGCCGTCGTCTTCGGCCAGGCGCGAGACCGAGGCCTCGATGGCCTGCTCCAGCTCCTGGCGCAGGCGTTCGGCGTCCGCCCCGCAGGCCTTGAGCACGGCTTGGGCGGACGGGTTGTCGAGCAGTGCCAGCAGCAGGTGTTCCACCGTCATGAACTCATGCCGGGCCTCACGGGCGCGCTTGTAGCACTGACCGATGGTGTGTTCGAGGTCTTTACTGAACATGTTCTACTCCGGCGGCAGGTGGAAACAATATGCGGCCTTGCTGCGCAATTTCCATCACCCTAGCGGATCGGTGCGTTCAGACGGCGTTAGCAGTCCGACCACCGCTCACCGATTCCCCAGGCCATTCCAGCGACTCCATCATGCCCGAACCCACCTCACGACATGGCAGCTCGCCCGTGATGGCGATGTCATCACCACGCCGCGCGGCCAACTGTACCCGGTCCGCCTCCCCGACGGCAGCGCCGCCATGTTGAAGGTGAGCACGGATGCCGAGGAGCGCAACGGCCACCGGCTGCTGCGCTGGTGGGACGGCGACGGGGCCGCGCGCGTGCTGGCGCACGACGGCCCGGCGCTGCTGATGGAGCGGGCCGTGCCGGGTGATTGCCTGCGCGACATGTCGATCCAGGGCCGGGATGCGCAAGCCACCGCGATCCTGTGCGGGGTGCTGGAACGCCTGCATCGGCCCCGGGGCGCGCCGCCGGACGGGCTGCTGGACTTGAACCGGTGGTTCAGCGATCTGCTGACGCCGCCGATCGCGCTGTCGCCACTGCTGGAACAGTGCAGATCATTGGCGATGACGGCGCTGGAGGCACAGATCGAGGCGAGGCCGCTGCATGGCGACCTGCATCACGACAACGTGCTGGATTTTGGCGCACGCGGCTGGCTGGCGATCGACCCGAAACGGGTCCAGGGCGACCGTGCCTTCGACTACACGGTGCTGTTCACCAACCCGGATGTGTGCGGACCGGGCATCCACGTGGCCACTGACGAGGCCGTGTTCGAGCAGCGGCTGCAACAGGTCTGCGCACGGGCCGGGCTGGAGCGCCCGCGCCTGCTGCGTTGGATCGCGGCCAGCGCCGGGCTCTCGGCGGTGTGGTTCCTGGCCGATGGGGGTGCCGCGCCGGTGAATCTGGCCGTGGCGGCCATGGCTGTGCAGCGGCTGGCCGAGGCGAGCGGTTAGCCGCTGGTCTTTTCCATCGTGCACAGCAGCGGATGCTGGTTCATGCGCGAGAATTCGTTGACCTGGGCGACCTTCGACTCGGCGACCTCACGGGTGAACACCCCGCACACGCCGCGACCGCGGGTGTGTACGTGGAGCATCACCTGGGTGGCCTTGTCCAGGTCCATGGCGAAGAAGCTCTGCAGGACGGTCACCACGAAATCCATCGGGGTGTAGTCGTCATTCAACAGCATCACCTGGTAGAACGGCGGCGGTGCCACCTCCGGCCGGGCCGGTTCCAGCATGACGCCGTGATCGTGGTGGGGTTCTTGGGAAGGCTCTCGTGGCATCGGTCCATTATAGCGGGAATGGACGTTGCCCCTGTGGCCCTTCACAATCCCCCTATCCATCTCCACATTCACAGGGATTTCATGAAAAGGATCGTCACCGCGCTGTTGTTGACCGCCACGGTGTTTGGCGCGCACGCAGCCGAAGCCGACAAGGCCGTCGGCCGGGTGCTCAAGCAGCTGGACTACCCCTACGAGATCGACGAGGACGGCGACTACAAGCTGGTCTTCGACGCCGGCGATGACCGCACCCAACTGGTGTTCGTCCGCTCGACGGTGGAAGAATTCGGCACCCAGAAGATCCGCGAGATCTGGTCTCCGGGCTATAACTCGCCGGGCAAGCAGTTCCCGGCTGCGGTGGCCAACCGCCTGCTGGAAGACTCGCAGGACGCCAAGCTGGGCGGCTGGGTGAAGCAGGACCAGCTGGCCATGTTCGTGGTCAAGGTGGACGCCAATGCCAGCGCCGCTGCGCTGAGCGACGCCATCGATGCGGCCATGCGTACCGCCGATGCAATGGAAAACGAACTGACCGAGACGGACGAATACTGAGTGAATGCCGTGCAGCACCCGCGCTGGACGCCGCATGTCACCGTTGCCACCGTGGTGGTGCGTGACGGGCACCTGTTGCTGGTGGAAGAGCGCATCGACGGCCGCGACGTGCTGAACCAGCCGGCCGGCCACCTCGAGCCGGGCGAAAGCCTGGCCGCCGCGGCGGTGCGCGAAACCCTGGAGGAGACCGGCTGGCAGGTGCGGCTGAGCGCCTTCATCGGCGTCTACCAGTGGACCGCCCCGGACGGCACCGCATTCCTGCGTTTTGCCTATGCCGCCGAGCCGGTCAGCCATGATCCGGCCCGTCCGCTGGACGAGGGGATCCTGCGCGCGGTGTGGCTGAGCCCGGCCGAACTGCAGGCCGAGCACGCACGCCTGCGCAGCCCGCTGGTCTGGGAGGTGGTCGTCGACTACCTCGGCGGACAGCGCCACCCGCTGTCGATCGTGCGGGAGACCGCATGAGTACCCCACGGGTGATGGTGGGCGTGTCCGGCGGCGTGGATTCGTCGGTGGCAGCCTGGCGGCTGGTCCAGCAGGGCGAGCCGGTGGCCGGGCTGTTCATGCAGAACTGGGCCGACGACGGCAGCGGTGACTGCCGCGCCGAGGACGATCGCCGCGATGCGGTGGCCGTCTGCGGGCTGCTTGGCATCCCGTTCCATTTCCGCGATTTCTCCAGCGAGTACTGGCAGGGCGTGTTCGAGCACTTCCTGGCCGAATACGCGGCCGGACGCACCCCCAACCCGGACGTGCTGTGCAACCGCGAGGTCAAGTTCAAGCACTTCCTGGATGCCGCCCGCGCGCTGGGTGCCGAGCGCATCGCGACCGGCCACTACGCCCGCGTGGCACAGGTGGGTGGGCGTTGGGCGCTGCTGCGCGGCGCCGACCGCAGCAAGGACCAGAGCTATTTCCTGCACCAGCTGGGGCAGGAGCAGCTGGGCGCCACGCTGTTTCCGATCGGCGACCTGCAGAAGAACGACCTGCGCCGGATCGCCCGCGATGCGCGGCTGCCGACGCACGCCAAGAAGGATTCCACCGGCATCTGCTTCATCGGCGAGCGCGACTTCCGCGAGTTCCTCGGCCGTTACCTGCCGGCCAAGACCGGTGAGATCCGCGATCCCGATGGCGCGCTGATCGCCGAACACCCCGGCGTGTTCTATTTCACCCTGGGCCAGCGCGAGGGCCTGAACATCGGCGGCGTGCGTGGCCGCCCGGCGGCGCCCTGGTACGTGGTGGGCAAGGATGTGGCCAGCAACATCCTGTATGTGGACCAGGACCGCGACAGCCCGTGGCTGCTCTCGACCCGGCTGCACTCGGAGACCGCGCACTGGATTGCCGGCGCCCCGCCCGCCCGCCGCTTCAGCTGCACCGCGCAGACCCGCTACCGGCAGCCGGACGAGGCCTGCGAGGTGCAGGTCAACGACGATGGCACGCTGCTGGTGCGGTTCGCCCAGCCCCAGCGCGCCGTCACCCCCGGTCAATCGCTGGTGTTGTATGACGATGAGGTCTGCCTGGGTGGCGCGGTGATCGCCGCCACCGATGCGCCGCTGGAACAGCGCCTGCGGACCGTTCCTTCCCCCTTCGAGGTACCTGCTGCATGAGTTTTTCCGTCGACGACCGCGTTCTTGCTCTGGCCGGCATCGCCCAGGCCCTGCAGCAGGTGCGCCGCATCGCCGAAACCGGCCATTCCGAGGCGGCGGTGGTGCGCACCGCGATCGACAGCGTGTTTCGCATCGATGCCGACAGCCCGCAGGCCATCTACGGCAGCCCGTCCAACGTGGCCCCGGGCCTGCGCCTGTTGCACAACTACTTCCGCAACCAGGGCCAGGACGAGTCGCTGCCACGGCTGGCGCTGGCGGTGCTGCAGCTGGAGCGCCGTTTCGTGCGTGAGCATGCGGTGGTGGAGACGGTGAGCCAGGGGATTGCCCGTGCCCAGCGTCAGGCCACCGAACTGGGCGACAGTGCCCATCCGGACGTGCTGGCCGCCCTCGGCGGGCTGTACGCGGACACCATCAGCAACCTCAAGCCGCGGGTGATGGTCCAGGGCAACCCGCATTACCTGGGCCAGGCCGGGGTGGTGGCCGAGATCCGCGCGCTGCTGCTGGCGGCGGTGCGCTCGGCGGTGCTGTGGCGCCAGACCGGCGGCCAGTACTGGGACTTCCTGTTTTCGCGCAAGGTGATGATCGAGGCGGTGGACCGCCAGCTGCGCTGATTCACGGCGACGGGACGGGCTGCGTGCAGCCACCCGTGGGGTGGCTCTACCCCCGGGTGCGGGTGCGGCGAACGTTTTCGAGGGAATGTGCAGTGCAGCACTAAAGCAAATGGGGGTACGGCCGATACCTCAACCGTGCACTTCCCGAGAACGTCCATGTACTCACGCATCTTCATCCGTCTGGCCGCCCCCCTGGTCCTGACCCTGCTCCTTCCTTTCGCCATCGGCTTCGACTGGCCTGTCGCCCTGCGTTGGGCGATCCTGACCACGATGACGCTCAGCTGGCTGGGCTTTGCCTGGTGGACCGCACGGGCCCAGACCCAGCGCTCCCCCGAGCATGCCCGCATCCTGCGCGAGCAGGACCAGCTGCTGACCGAGCTGCGTTCCTTCGTCGCCAACGAAGTGGACGGCTCGCGCGGCGAAGTCGAACGCGCCCGTGACCTGATCCGCCATGCGGTCAGCGGCCTGGGTGGCAGCTTCGACGCCATGAACCGCAAATCGCGCCAGCAGAGCCAGGCATTGGCCCGGATCGTCGACCGTGCCGGTGAAGACGGTGGYGCCGGCGTCGACGTGGCCCGTTTCGCCCAGCATGCCAGCCATCGCATGGAGCAGCTGGTGGAAGCGCTGGAACAGGTCAGCGGCCAGAGCAGCAACACCGTGCAGCACATCGATCAGATGGCCCAGCACCTGGATGGCATCTTCGCGCTGCTCGAAGACGTCAAGTCGATCGCCGACCAGACCAACCTGCTGGCCCTGAACGCAGCCATCGAGGCGGCACGTGCCGGTGAAGCCGGTCGCGGCTTTGCGGTGGTCGCCGACGAGGTGCGCAACCTGTCCGAGCGTTCGACCACCTTCAACGAGCAGATCCGCAAGTTGGCGCACAGTTCCAAGGACGCCATCGCCAAGGTCCGCGAGACGGTCTCGAACATGGCCTCGCGTGACATGGACCGCTCCCGCGAAGCGCGCCACGAAGCGGCGCAGATGCTGGACAACGTGGCCCAGATCAACGCGTCGCTGGGTGACGGCATGCGCGAGATCTCCGAGTGCGGCCGTGCCATCGACAGCAGCGTGGCCGAAGCGGTCCGCGCCCTGCAGTTCGAGGACATCGCCACCCAGGCCCTGGGCGGCGTGCATACCCATCTGGACCGCCTGACTGCGATCAACCGCGAAGCGGTGGCCCTGCAGGAACTGCTGCACCGTAATGGCGGCGTGTTCGACGAGGAAGTGGTCAGCGCCCTGCAGCGCACCGGCAGCCGCCTGCGCGAGATGCGCAGCGAGTGGGAGCGTCCGCCGCACAAGGCCGTGGCCCAGCAGAGCATGGCCGCCGGCGCGGTCGAACTGTTCTGATCGACTTGACGCGTGCCGGTTCCGGCACGACCAACGGCCCCGGTTTCCCCGGGGCCGTTGCGCTTCCAACACTCGTCCTGGCTGCAGATGATCGCCCGATGTCGTTGACTCCCTCCCCCAGCGCTGCCTCCCCTTCTCCCGCTGCCATGACCGACGTGGTCGGTACGCCGACCGGGCGTGCCGTGGCCCCGGCGGTCCCGGTGGTGCTGGGAGCCCCGGTAGCCGAACCGCTGCGGGGCCGCGCCCTGATCGGGCGGCTGGAGCAGTTGGCGCAGGCAGAGCTGGGACAGCTGGCCGAGCGCAACGGCATGGCCGATAGCGCCCTGCCGGCCCCGGTCGACCCGGCGCTGGCCGGACTGGCCTGGGATCTCGGGTTGAGTGGCGAGGCCGCCGTCAAGGCCGCGCGCGACCGGTAAGCGGAGAGCAGCCGAGCATGGCTCGGCTCTACCCATGCAATCGCGCCCCCCGGTAGTGCCGAGCCATGCTCGGCATCGCACCCCACAGGAACCGCAAATCCGGTAGTGCCGAGCCATGCTCGGCAGCGCACCCCACAGACACCGCAAATCCGGTAGTGCCGAGCCATGCTCGGCAACGCACTCCGCGCAGCAGGCACGTTCGCCCCCTGCCCGATACGAAGCGTTTGTCATTACCCAGGTCGGCACCCGGCCTGAAACCCGGCATTGCCTGGCGTTGGGAAAGCTGACCAAGAGCAGCCGAGCATGGCTCGGCTCTACCGCCGATGAGGGCGGATCGCGCACCCGGTAGTGCCGAGCCATGCTCGGCAGCCGCCGATGAGGGCGGATCGTGCACCCGGTAGTGCCGAGCCATGCTCGGCAATGCACCACAGACACCGCAAAACCGGTAGTGCCGAGCCATGCTCGGCAACGCATTCCCCGCGCAACACCGCGCCCGCGCGTGAGCGCAGCGAGGCAAGGCATGGCCGTCCCCCGTTGGGTCAGACGGCGTGGGTCAGCGCCACCAGGGCCTCGCGCGGGGCCATCTGGGCGCCGCCGGCCTTGAGCCACTGCGCCAGGTCGCGCGGGGTCAGCGGGCGCGAGTACAGGTAGCCCTGGATTTCGTCGCAGCCCTGGCGACGCAGCATCGCCTCTTCCTGCTCGGTCTCCACGCCTTCGGCCACCACCTTCATGCCCAGCGCGTGGCCGAGATGGACGATGGCCTGGGTGACTTCGGCAGTGCCGGTGTCGTGCAGCATGCCCTGGACGAAGCTGCGGTCGATCTTCAGGCGACCGACCGGGAAACGGTTGAGGTAGTGCAGGTTGGAGAAGCCGGTACCGAAATCGTCCACCGCCAGCGGTACGCCGTGGCGTTCGAGCACGTCAAAGCAATGGCGCAGCACGTCGGTGTCGCGGATCAGGGCCGACTCGGTGAGTTCCAGCTCCAGCCGCTGCGGCGGCCAGCCGTGGGCATGGCAGATGTCGATGACGCGTTCGGCAAAGCCGCGGTCGCGCAGCTGCACCGCCGAGACGTTCACCGCGACGCGATCGAACTGCAGCCCGGCGGCCTCCCAGGCAGCCGCCTGGCGGCAGGCCTCGGCCAGCACCCAGTCGCCGATACGCACGATTTCCCCACACTTTTCAGCAATCGGGATGAACTCGGCCGGGCTGCAGTAGCCGATACCGGGGCGGTGCCAGCGCAGCAGCGCTTCGATCGCCGGCGGCTGGTCGTGCGCGGCATGCAGCAGCGGCTGGTAGGCCAGGGTGAATTCTTCGCGCTCGATCGCGCCCAGCAGCGCGTGCTCGATTTCCAGCTTGCGCTGGATGCGCATCAACGCATCCTGGCTGTAGTACTGGTAGGTGTTGCGGCCCGCTTCCTTGGCCGCGTACATCGCCGCGTCGGCGGCGCGCAGCAGTGAGTCGAAATCGGTGCGGCCTTCATCCAGCATGGCGATGCCGACGCTGGCGCCGACCTTGAGCGTGGTCTCGCCACGCTGCAGCGGTTCGGCCAGCGAGGCGATCAGTTTGCGCGCCACATGACCGGCGTCTTCCGGCTCGGCCAAGTCGCGCAATACCACGATGAACTCGTCGCCGCTGAAACGGCCGAACAGATCGGCGTTGCGCAGGTTCTGGTGCAGGCGCGACGCCGCGGCCTTGAGCAGTGCGTCGCCGGTGGCGTGGCCGAAGGTGTCGTTGATGGTCTTGAAGCCATCCAGGTCGATGAACAGCATCGCCAGCGGCGCGCCACGGTCACGGGCTTCCTCGATCGCATCGGCGGTCTGCTCGCGCAGCAGCATGCGGTTGGGCAGCCCGGTCAGCAGGTCGTAGTGGGCCAGCAGTTCGATGCGTTCGTTGGCTTCGCGCTCGCGGGTGATGTCACGGAACAGCACCACGAAGCGGGTCGGCAGGCCGTCGCGCCGGTCCAGCTCGATCAGCACCTGCACCCAGATGCGCAGCCCGGACTGGCGGTAGAAGCACAGGTCCAGCTGCTCGGGCAGGCCGCCGTCGGCGATGCGGGCGAGCGCGGCCTCGAAGGCGTCGCGCGAGTCCTGGCTGTACAGCGCCAGCGCCTGGTCCAGGCTGATTGGCTCCTTGCGCAGGCCATGGATGCGATAGCACTCCTCGGTCCACTGCATGTGCCGGGTGGTCACCTCGATCTCGCAGCCGCCGATGCGGCCCAGTGCGGAGACGCGGTTGAGCAGCTCGGTACGCCAGCGGATCAGCGCATCGGTCTGGTGTTGTTCGGTGATGTTCTGGACCTGGCCAAGCAGGCGCTGGATGCGCCCATCAGCGCCCAGCAACGGTTGCATCCACAGGCGCAGGTGCAGGGCGCCTTCGCGTTCGCGCGGCAGTTCCAGTTCCAGCGTGGCCGGCTTGCCATCGTGCAGCATGCGCCGCCAGGCGTGGCGCAGCAGGCTGCGTGAGCGCGGTTCCAGGCGGCGCAGCCAGCGCCGACGACCGGTCAGCGGATCATCCCCCACCCCGAGCAGGGCGCGGAACTCGGGCGACCACCAGAACTGGCGGCTGCCCGGGTCCCACGACCAGCTGCCCATGCTGGCGATGCGCTGGGCTTCGCGCAGGTGCACCTGCTGTTCCAGCAGCAGCGCTTCCATCTGTTTTTGCGCCTGGATGTCGGTATGGGTGCCGACCATGCGCAGCGGCTGGCCATCCGCCGTGCGCGCGACCACCCGGCCGCGATCCAGCACCCAGCGCCAGTCGCCGTCGGGGTGCCGCACCCGGTACTGGGCGGCGTAGACCTCGCCTTCGCCACGCAGGTGCGCATCCAGCGCCGCGCGCACGGCCGGCTGGTCGTCAGCATGGATGGGGGCCAGCAACGCGCCCGCCGCGTCGCCGCGGGTGACATCTTCGGCCGGGACCGGTTGCCCGTCCCAGCGCCGCGAGCGGGTCACCGCGTCGCTGGGCACGTCCCAGTCCCACAACCCGTGGCCGGCGTGGTCCAGGGCCAGCTCCCAGCGGCTGCCGGCGTAGCTGTCCACCGGCTCGGGCACGCTCAGGGTGAAGGCCAGCAGGTTGCCGTCCGGGTCATGCACCGCGCGCATCCAGCCATCGAAGCGGCCACGGGGGCCGCCGGGCAGCTGGCAGGGAATCAGGCCGCCATCGGCGGCCAGCAGGCGCAGGTCTTCAAGCAGCTCGCCGTAGGCCGCCACGGTTGCCGGCAACCCATGCTCGCGCGCCGCCGGGTTGGCCGCCAGCGGACGCCCGGTCCGGTCCAGGATGACCAGGGCCGAGGCCAATGGGTGCTGCAGCAGACTCGCGATAATCCCTTGGTCCACGCGGTAAGACTCCGATAACGCACCCGACAGCCGGGAACGCAATCGTTAGCGGCGGATTTTACGGATAGTTGAGTGGCGCCCTGCGTGCGGCCCCCAAACCGGACCACACCCACTAAGATGCAGGTCGCCCGTCACGATCCGGTCCCTGCCCCGTCCATGCCCGTCCCCCCGTCCGGTCAAGCCTCCCCGTCCACGCCCGAACGCCCGCTCGCCCAGGCCCTGCGCCGCGACCGCTGGCGGGTGGTGGCGGGCTATCTGGTGCTGGCCCTGGTGTGGATTCTGTGCAGCGATGCCGCCGTGCAGGTGCTGGCCCGGGACATGGCCTCGGCGGCCCGCTGGCAGACCGCCAAGGGCGCGTTCTTCGTGATCACCAGCGCGGCGCTGATCTACCTGCTGCTGCGACCGCTGGCCCAGCATGTGCTGCATGCCCATTCCCGGCTGGAGTGCTCGGAGACCCGTCACCGGCAGATGTTCCAGGGCAACCCCGGTCCGATTCTGGTGTACGACCTGGATTCGCTGGCGATCCTGGATGTGAACCCCGCCGCGAGCAGCCTGTTCGGCTGGAGCCACGAGGAGTTCACGGCGATGCCGATCAGCGCGCTGTGGCCGACCGGCGATGAGCCGCTGCTGGCGGCCAAGCTGGAACAGATCCGCGCCGCGCCCGAGCAGCTGTGCGTGATCACCGCCGACCTGCAGCTGCGCGATGGTGCCCGCCGGCGCATGGAGATGCGCAGCACCTTCATCGAGTACGGCGGCCACCGGGCGCGCCTGCTGATCGCCATCGACCGCACCAGCGAGGACCAGGCGCTGCGCCGCCGCGACCAGGCGCTGGCGCGGGTGGAGGAAGCACATGAGATGGCCAGGATCGGCGCCTGGGAAGTCGATCCGGCGACCGGGCTGGGCCGCTTCTCCAACCAGGTCTACCACCTGCTCGGCCGGCGCCCGCCGGAGGCCCGACGCTGGCACCGCTTCGAGGAACTGCTGGTGCCGGCCGACCCGGCCACCGCCGCGCTCAGCGAACAGCTGCTGCAGGACATGAGCGGCGAGCAGGTGCAGATCGACGTACTGCTGCCCCTGTTGGCGATGGACGGGCGCGCGCTGATGGTGCACCTGCGCGCCGAGAGCGGCCACGACGACGCCGGCCGCCCGCGCGTGCTGGGCACCTTGCAGGACGTGACCGAGCGCGAGCAGTCGCGGCGCCTGCTGCGCGAGCGCGAGGAGCAGTTCCGGGAGCTGGTGCGGGTACTGCCTGACGGCGTGGTGATCCTGTCCGACGAACACGTGCTGTATGCCAACGCCTGCGCGGCCGCGCAGTTCGGTTACGGCCAGCACACCCTGCTGGGCGAGCCGCTGGCCGCATTGGTGGCCGCCGAAGACCTGGCCCGGGTGCGCGCGCAACTGTTCGCGGCCATCCCACTGCCCAGCACCGGCGCCGGGGAAGTGATCGGCATGCGCCGGCTGGCCGGTGAGCGCTTCCAGGCCGGGCTGGCGGTGGGCGATGTGCGCTATGGCGGTCGCAACTGCAAGCTGCTGATCGTTCGCGACCTGAGCGAGCCCGAGCGCATCCGCGAAGCGCTGGAGACCAGCAACCGCGAACTGCAGGCCATGGCCGGACGCCTGTTCTCGCTGCAGGAAGACGAGCGCCGCGCGATCTCGCGCGACCTGCACGACGACATCGGCCAGGCGATCACCGCGATGAAGCTGTCGGCCTACGCCGCGCAGGACGAAGCCGATCCGGCGCGCCGCGGCGAGGATCTGGAGCAGATCATCCAGCTGGCCGATGCCACCGTGGGCAAATTGCGCGACATTTCCACCCTGCTGCGCCCGCCGCAGCTGGACGCGCTCGGCCTTGAGGCCGCGCTGCGCTGGCAGGCCGGCATGCTGTTCCGCTCGGCGGCGATCGAACTGCTGCCGGACATCCAGTCGCTGCCGCGGCGACCGCAGGGCGATATCGAGCAGGCCTGCTTCCGCATCGCCCAGGAAAGCCTGACCAACGTGCTGCGGCATGCCCGCGCCAGCCAGGTAAGCCTGCAGCTGCACGACGTGAACGACCACGGCCTGCACCTGCAGGTACGCGACGATGGCGAAGGCTTCGACCCGGACGGTCCGCGTGGGTTGGGGCTGATCGTGATGCGCGAACGCGCGCAGAGCGTCGGCGGCACCCTGCGCATCGAATCGGCGCACGGCGCCGGCACCCTGGTCGACCTGTACCTGCCGTATCGCATCAGCGATGCGGCCACTCCCGATACATTGGAACATTGAACATGTGGAACCCTTCCCTGCCCCTGGTCAGCATCGAGGATGCGCCGCCGCGCCTGGGCGCGGGCAATCCCGAGCTGCAGGCGATGGTCAGCGACGCCGCCTCCGGCGGCACCCCGCTGATGCTGATGCATGTGGACATCGACCATTTCGCTTCGGTCAACGAGAACATGAGCGCGGAGGTTGGCGACCAGGCACTGGTGCTGGTCGCCCAGCGCCTGCAGCACCACCTGCGCGGGCGCGGCAAGCTGTGGCGGCATGGCAGCGATGAGTTCCTGCTGGCGGTGCCGCGCAGCGCGGACATGCCCCTGCCCGAAGACCTGGCCGAAGAGATCCGCCAGCAGCTGGAACTGCCGCTGTCGGTGCTGCCGTACACGTTGTTCATGACCGGCAAGCTGGGCGTCAGCCTGTGCCCGGAACATGCCAGCGATACCTCGCGGCTGCTCGACCACGCCGAGGATGCGCTGTACCAGGCCGCGCGCGAAGGCGGCAACGCGGTGCGCATCCACGCGGTGGATACGCCGTCCAGTGCACACAGCGAGAGCATCATCGCCCGGCAGATCGTCGATGCGATCCCCAACGGCGAGTTGAAGCTGCGCTACCAGCCGCTGGTGAGCGCACGCGATGGCCACGTGGTGGGCATGGAAGCGCTGCTGCGCTGGCAATCGCCCACCCTGGGCATGCTGGTGCCCGAGCGCTTCATGCGCACCGCCGAGCGGTTGGGCATCATCGTGCAGATCGGCACGTGGGTACTGGAAGGTGCGTTGAAGCAGGCGCGGCTGTGGCGCGACCAGGGTTTTGACGACTTCACCATCGCCGTCAACGTGTCCACCCTGCAGCTGCTGCGCCCGAACTTCTTCGCCGAGGTGATGTCGTTGATGCAGGCCGCCGGGGTGCCGGCGCAGATGCTGACGTTGGAGATCAACGAAAGCGCGCTGACCAACAACGTCAACTTCGTGCACGAAACCCTGGTCAACCTGCGCAACGAAGGCATCAGCCTGAGCCTGGACAACTTCGGCACCGGCGACTCCAGCCTGAGCGCGCTGGTGCGCTACCCGGTGGACAAGCTGAAGATCGACCGCAGCTTCATCAAGAGCGCGCCGGCCGGCAACCGCGAGGCGGCGATCGCCCGCGCGATCATCGCCATGGGCCATCAGCTGGGCATGACGGTGATCGCCAACGGGGTGGAATCGCAGGCGCAACTGGGCTTCCTGCGCCGCAACGACTGCGATGTGTTCCAGGGCTATCTGTTTGGCGAGCCGATGTCGGCCGATGCGGCCGGCATGACCCTGCGCCGCCGCTACCTGCGCCCGGAAGCCTTCGCCGAGACCCGCCCGGACCGTACCCTGCTGCTGCTGGACGACGAGGAGAACGTGCTGCGCTCGCTGGTGCGGTTGTTCCGCCGTGATGGCTATCGGATCCTGGCCGCGGGCAACGTGCGCGATGCGTTCGACCTGCTGGCGATCAACGACGTGCAGGTGATCCTGTCCGACCAGCGCATGAGCGACATGAGCGGCACCGAGTTCCTGGGCCGGGTGAAGATGCTGTACCCGGACACGATCCGGCTGGTGCTGTCCGGCTACACCGATTTGAACACGGTGACCGATGCGATCAACCGCGGCGCGATCTACCGGTTCCTGACCAAGCCGTGGAACGACGACGAGCTGCGCAAGCACATCCACCAGGCGTTCCGCACGCATGAGGAACAGCGCCGGGCGAATACCGCGCCGGCGCCGGCGCTGCCGGCGGTTGACGACGACTGACCCACCCCGGGCGTAGAGCCGACCGTTGGTCGGCTGCCTTGGCACCTCGGCT
>NZ_JBFULC010000055.1:0-29094 GCF_056400525.1 Stenotrophomonas sp. P5_A9 | reverse complement strand
CGGCCGGCACTACCCATCGAAAGCCCCGCTCCGGCGGGGTTTTCGCTTTTGGAAAACAGCATTCGCCGGAGCATGACCTACCGCCCATGTGCGGCGCTGGCAGGCTGCTAAGCTCGGGGGCTTCCGTCCCGTTTCCCGGAGCTGTCCATGCGTCGCCGCGTCCTTGCCATCGCATCCTCCCTCGCCCTGCTGGCCGCGCCGGCCTTCGCGGCGACGGGCACCACCACGCTGCCGCCGAAGTCGCTGGCCACTGCCGCCGAACTGCGTGAGCAGGCGCTCAAGGACGACACCGGCTGGAAGGTGGTCGAATCGCTCACCACCGAGATCGGCCCGCGCATCGCCGGCGGTGAAGCCGATCCGCGCGCCGTGGCCTGGGCGGTGGCCAAGTTCAAATCGCTGGGCTTTGACAAGGTGTGGACCGAGCCGGTCACCTTCCCCAAGTGGGAGCGCCGCAGTGAGCATGCGCAGGTCACCGGCAAGCATGCCCAGCCGCTGACCATCACCGCCCTGGGCGGCAGCCCGGGTGGCACGGTCGAAGCCGAGGTGGTGCGCTTTGCCGACCTGGCCGCGCTGCAGGCCGCGCCGGCCGGCTCGCTGGCGGGCAAGATCGCCTTCGTCGATTACCAGATGACCGCCTACCGCGATGGCCGCGACTACGGCAATGGCGGCGCGGTGCGCAGCAAGGGGCCGTCCGAGGCGATCCGCAAAGGCGCGGTGGGCTTTGTGATGCGCTCGGCCGGTACCGATTCGCACCGCGTGCCGCACACCGGTATCACCCGCTTCGACGACGGCCTCACCCCGGTGCCGTCGGCGGCGTTGTCGGTGCCCGATGCCAATCAGCTGGCGCGCCTGGTGGCGCTTGGCAGCACCACGCTCAAGCTCACCCTGGACTGCGGCTGGGACGGCAAGGCCACCTCCTACAACGTGATCGGCGAGATCACCGGGCGCAGCCTGCCCAAGGAAGTGGTGGTGATCGGCGGACATCTGGATTCGTGGGACCTGGGCACCGGGGCGATCGATGATGGCGCCGGCGTGGGCATCACCATGGCCGCCGGCCATCTGATCGGCCAGCTGAAGCAGGCGCCCAAGCGCACCATCCGCGTGGTTGCGTTCGCCAACGAGGAACAGGGTCTGTACGGCGGCAAGGCCTATGCCGAAGCGCATGCCAAGGACGTGGTGCTGCACCAGCTGGCCGCCGAGAGCGACTTCGGTGCGGGCCGCATCTATGCGTTCAACACCGGCTCGCCGAACCCGGAGGGCTCGCGCGAGGCAACCCGCCAGATCGCCGAAGTACTCAAGCCGCTGGGCATCGAGTACGCCGCTGACAAGGGTGGCCCGGGCCCGGACGTGGGTCCGCTGGCGGCCAAGGGCGGTGCGTGGGCCTGGCTTGCGCAGGACGGCAGCGATTACTTCAACCTGCACCACACCGCCGACGACACCCTGGACAAGATCGACCCGGCCGCGTTGGCACAGAACGTGGCGGCGTACACGGTGTTTGCCTACCTGGCGGCCGAGGCCGAGGGCAGCTTCGGCAGCGAGGCCAAGCCGACCACGCCGCCGAACGAATGATCGCAGCGCGCGACGGCGTGGCGTCGTCGCCTTGCGATTGTTGATCGCGGTGCTCTAGAAAAAGGTGCTTCCTGCAGTGGCAGGGAGCGTCTTGTTCCAAAGGACATGGAAATGGCGCAGGGCGATATGCATGCGGACGGGATCCAGGCGCCGTCTCTGGATCGGTGGTGTCTCCGCTCGGGCCTGTCGCGAGCGTGAGGGCCCCGTAGCAGCCGGTAGGCAGGGGCAAGCCAGGCTTTTCTGGCCTTGGTCGGTGGGTTGGGCGCTGGGCCCCCATGCCCTTGGAGGCGAAATAAAGGGGGAGGTGGCGGCCGTAGGCCGACGCCGGAGGACATTCGCCGGAAAGGGCATGGGGRCCCAGCGCCCAACCCACCGACCAAGGCACGGAAAGAGATTCAGGGCGCGCTTCTGCTTGCCCACGGAAGGCAAAAAAACAAAAAAAAGCCCGGTCGAAAAACGACCGGGCTTCCGGGACTCGTCACACCCCACGCGGTGAGCGCCACAGACGTACTGCGGTCCGGACAACGGCGCCGCGCTGGGCGGGTGTCTCTCCTCACCCACCCAACACAGCACCGCCTTGCACTGTGACGCAGCGCATGGGCCGCTCACTATGCGAATAATCCGAATCCCGTGTAGTCACGACGCTATCGGTGACACCGATCACACCGGGTTGGAGAAGCGCGCACGTGCGCTACCCGAAAACCGCGTCCTGCTCAGCGTGCCTGGCGTGCGTACCAGTGCGACAGCAACACCGCTGTCGCCGATGCCACGTTGAGACTCTCCACCGCACCGGTGCCGGGAATGGACAGCTGCTGATCGCAGTCCTGCGCCAGCTCACGATCCATGCCCTCGCCTTCGGCGCCCATCACATAGACCAGGCGCGCCGGCACATCGCTGGCGAACAGGTCGTTGCCGCCGTCAACCAGCGTCGCGGCCAGCCCGAAACCTGCCTGGCGCAGCTGCGCCATCGCCTGCGGCAGTTCCGGCAAACGCACCAGCGGCACCGATTCGGCGCCTCCCTCGGCCACGCGCGCGGCAGCGCCGGACAGCGCCAGGGTGGAACCGGGAGGCAGCAGCAGCCCGGTCACGCCGAAATGCGCCGCCGAGCGCAGGATCGCACCGAAGTTGTGCGGGTTGCCTACGCCATCCAGCCACAACGCCAGCGCAGGCTTGCCGGCAGGCAGTGTGTCCAGCCACGCATCCAGGTCGAGCATCGGCGCGCGCAGCACGTCGGCGACCACGCCCTCGTGGTGGGTGGTG
Organism: Stenotrophomonas sp. P5_A9; assembly: GCF_056400525.1. Lineage (NCBI taxonomy): Bacteria > Pseudomonadati > Pseudomonadota > Gammaproteobacteria > Lysobacterales > Lysobacteraceae > Stenotrophomonas > Stenotrophomonas sp. P5_A9. The sequence goes on along the minus strand of NZ_JBFULC010000055.1, from coordinate 26,265 downwards.
GCGGCGAGCTTGTTGAGGTCGCCCTCCTCCACCACGCGATAGCCGACGCGGTTGGCCACGCACCACTTGAGTACCGGCTGCATGCGCGGGATCAGCGATTCGGCCAGGTACAGCTTGCGCAGCGCCTGCGGGCGCTTCTCGAACAGCGCCTGCACCGCGTTCCACCCGTACAGGCGCAGTTCGTCGTTGCCACGCCCCGGCGGTGGCGGCGTGCCGCCCTCGCGCGGGGGCAACGGGGTTGCCCGCGGCGGGCGCGAGGACGGGCGGCGGGCATTCTTCCAGGGATCATTCACTACGGGACAACTCCAGCTTGCGTTGACGCCAGAAATCGGCGTTCTTGATGCCCAGGGCATCGGGGTCGAAGGTCGGGTCGAGGCCCAGCTTCTTCTGTCGTTCGTAATCGCGCAGGGCCAGCATCGCCGGCCGCTGCACGATCAGGATGGCGATGATGTTCAACCAGGCCATCAGGCCCACGCCGATGTCGCCCAGCGCCCAGGCCAGGGTGGCGTTGTGGAACGCGCCGAACACCACCATGCCGATGATGCCCAGGCGCAGCACCAGCACGGTCAGCGGCCGCTTGCGGTTCTGGTTGATGTAACTGAGGTTGGTCTCGGCCATGTAGTAATAGGCCATGATCGTGGTGAAGGCGAAGAAGAAGATCGCTACCGACACGAACGAGGCACCCCAGCCCGGCAGTACCGCTTCCACGCCGGCCTGCGCATAGCCGGCACCTTCGGGGATGCCCGCCAGGCCCTGGAAGATTGGTTCGGCACCGGCCACCGGCGAGTACACGTTGTACGTGCCGCTGGCCAGGATCAGGAAGGCGGTGGCGGTGCACACCATCATGGTGTCGAAGTAGACCGCAAAGGCCTGCACGTAGCCCTGCTTGGCCGGATGTGAGACCTCCGAAGCGGCCGCAGCATGCGGGCCCGAGCCTTGGCCGGCCTCGTTGGCATAGATGCCGCGCTTGATGCCCCACTCCACCGCCAGGCCCATCATCGCGCCGAACGCGGCGTGGGTGCCGAAGGCGCTGTCGAAGATGATGCCGAACATTACCGGCACGCGGTCGTAGTTGATGATCATGATGACGATGGCCATCAGGATGAAGGCGGCCGCCATGAACGGCACCACCACCTCGGCGAAATTGGCGATGCGCTTGACCCCGCCGAAGATGACCACGCCCAGCAGCAGCGCCACCACGATGCCGATGCCCAGCTTCAGCGCCTGGACCGATTCCATGCCCATGAACTGGCCATCCAGCGGGCCGCACAGCGCGCCGCCGCGGCAGGCGTTGATGATGCTGTCGGCAATCGCGTTGGCCTGCACACCCGGCATCAGGAAGCCGGCCGCGATGATCGTGGCCACGGCGAAGGCCAGCGCGTACCACTTCAGGCCCATGGCCTTTTCGATGTAGTACGCCGGGCCGCCGCGGTAACGGCCTTCGGCATCCTTGGTCTTGTAGATCTGCGCCAGCGTGCACTCGACATAGGAGGTTGAGGCGCCGAGGAAGCCCATCACCCACATCCAGAAGATCGCACCGGGGCCACCAAAGGCGATGGCGGTGGCCACGCCGGCGATGTTGCCGATGCCCATGCGCCCGGCCATCGACATGGCCAGTGCCTGGAACGAGGACACGCCCGCGTCGGACTTCTCGCCCTGCACGGTCAGGCGGCACATCTCGAAGAAACCGCGGATCTGCATGAACCGGGTACGGATGCTGAAGAACAGGCCGGCGCCCAGGCACACCGCGATCAGTGCCTTGCTCCAGATGATGCTGTTGACGAAATGTACGGCTGCTTCCACGCGCTCTCTCCAGTCGGCGGAAAATAAAGGACGTCCCGTCGGCTGGAGGGGACCGGCTCGATTCTCCACGATCGGGGGCCGCTGCGGTAGCGGCAGCGCTTCATCGGCCCGGCAGGATGCCCGGTTCTCCCCGGAGAAACCCCAGCCTCGGTAGAGCCGGGCCATGCCCGGCTGCCTCTGCCCCGGAGCGACCCCAGCCTCGGTAGAGCCGGGCCATGCCCGGCTGCCTCTGCTCCGGAGCGACCCGAGCCTCGGTACAGCCGGGCCATGCCCGGCTGCCTCTGCCCCGGAGCGACCCGAGCCCCGGTAGAGCCGGGCCATGCCCGGCTGCCTCTGCCCCGGAGCGCCCCCAGCCCGGTAGAGCCGGGCCATGCCCGGCTGCCTCTGCCCCCGAGCGACCCGAGCCCGGTAGAGCCGGGCCATGCCCGGCTGCCTCTACGGCAACGTTGGGCTACAGGCTGCGCAGCCGAGAAAACAGATAGGAGAAGCAGTCGCGCAGCCCGCGCCCGACCGGCTCGCCGTCGGCTTGGCGCAGCACGAAACCCTCACCGACGAAGCGGGGGATCGCCGGATCAGGCATGACCGCCCACCGAAGGCGTCTCCGCCTCCTGTCGCTCCAGCTCACGCGCCACGGCTTCGGGCGAACGCGTATACGGGGCCAGCAGCGAGTAGAACGCCGGCACCACGAACAGCGACAGGAAGGTGGACACGGTGACGCCGAAGATCACCACGACGCCGATGGTGCCGCGGCTGGCCGACCCCGGCCCCCCGGCCACCACCAGCGGGATCGCGCCGACCACCGTGGCGATGGAGGTCATCAGGATCGGACGCAGGCGCACCACCGCCGATTCGACGATGGCCGCGTGGACGTTGCGGCCTTCGTCGCGCAGCTGGTTGGCGAATTCCACGATCAGGATGCCGTTCTTGGCCGCCAACCCGACCAGCATCACGATGCCGATCTGGCTGAAGAGGTTGATGCTGCCGCCACTGACATACAGGCCGAGCAGTGCGCCGAGCACGCCCAACGGCACGGTCAGCATGATCACCAGCGGATGGATGAAGCTCTCGAACTGCGCGGCCAGCACCAGGTAGACCACCAGCAGCGCCATGGCGAAGGTGAGCAGCACCGCGCTGCCGGCGTTCTGGTATTCGCGCGATTCGCCCTTCCAATCCAGCTGCGCGTGCTGCGGCAGTTCTTCGCTGGCCGTCTGCTGCGCCCAGGCAATCGCCTCGCCGAGCGGATAGCCCGGGGCCAGGCCGGCGCTGATGGTGATCGAGCGCAGCCGGTTGAAGCGGTTGAGGTTGCCCGCCTCAGCCACTTCGCTGAGGGTGACCAGATTGGACAGCGGCACCAGTTCGCCGTTACTGGCACGGACACGGATGGCGGCCAGGTCGGCCGGCGAGGCACGGCCATCGCGACCGGCCTGGACCAGCACGTCGTACTCCTCGCCGTTGTCGACGAAGGTGGTGACGCGGCGCGAGCCCATCATGGTTTCCAGCGCGCTGCCGATCGCGGTGACCGATACGCCCATGTCGGCGGCGCGCTGGCGATCGATGTTGACCCGCATCTGCGGCCGGGTTTCCTTGTAGTCCGAGTCCACGCCGACCAGGCCGGGGTTGTCGGCCATGCGCAGCAGCATGCGGTCGCGCCACTGCGCGATCTCGGCGTACTCGGGCCCGCCGAGCACGATCTGGAACGGCTGGCCTTGGCTGCGGACCAGCCCGCCGCCCACCTGGGTGCGCACGCGCACGCCGCGCAGGCCATCCAGGTGCTTCTGCAGGTCGGCGGCGACGTCCGGGGTGGCCACCTCGCGCTGTTTCCACGGTTGCAGGAACACGCTGATGCGGCCGGTGTGCATTTCCTCGCTGGCCCCGAAACCGCCGGGCACGCGCGGGTTGGCGCGCACGATCGGCTTGTCGTCGCCGACGAAGCCGGACACGATCTTCTCCACCTGCTGCACCTGGCCGACGGTGTAGTCGTAGCCGGCGCCTTCGGGGCCGTCGATCATGATCTGGAACGAGCCGCGGTCTTCGGCCGGGGCCAGCTCGGAGGGCAGCAGCTTGAGCAGCAGGGCGCTGGCCAGCAGCGACAGCAACATCACCACTACGTAGATCCAGGTGCGACCGATGTGCTTTTCCAGCACGCGGCCATAGGCGCCGGACACACGTGCCAAGCTGCGATCGATGACGCCGTGCAGGCCGCGCGGGGCGCGCCCGGAATGCGGCTTGAGCAGCTTGGACGCCATCATCGGGGTAAGCGTGAGCGAGACGAACGCCGACAGCGCCACCGCGGCGGCCAGGGCGACGGCCAGTTCGCGGAACAGGCGGCCGGTATTGCCTTCCAGGAAGCCCACCGGCAGGAACACCGCTACCAGCACGGCGGTCGTGGCGATCACCGCGAAGGCGACCTGCGCGGTACCGCGCTTGGAGGCCACCAGCGGCGGCTCGCCCAGGTCGATACGCCGCTGCACGTTCTCCACCACCACGATCGCATCATCGACGACCAACCCGATGCACAGCACCAGGGCAAGCAGGGTCAGCAGATTGATCGAGAAGCCGAAGGCGTACAGCGCGATGAACGCGGCGACCAGGCACACCGGTACGGTTACCGCAGGAATCAGCGCGGCGCGGAAGCTGCCCAGGAACAGCCAGATCACCGCCAGCACCAGCAGCATCGCCTCCACCAGGGTGGCGTAGACGCGGTCCACGGCTGCTTCGATGAAGGTGGTGTTGTCGAAGGCGACGAAGATGCGGGTGCCTTCGGGCAGGGTCAGTGCGACGCGCTCGGCCTCGGCGCGCGCGGTACGGGCCACGTCCAGTGCGTTGGCGGTGGAGGTTTTGACGATGCCCAGGCCGATGCCCGGCTCGCCGTTGCTGCGGTAGTAGGCGCGGCGTTCGGAGGAGGCCAGTTCGATCTTCGCCACGTCCCCCAGGCGTACCACGTAGCCGTCGTTGCCCTTGCCCAGCGGGATGGTCGCAAAGTCCTCGGGCTTGCTGTAGTTGCGCTCCACGCGCAGGGTGAAATCACGGTCGGTCGATTCGATGCGGCCGGCGGGCAGTTCCACGTTTTCATTGCGCAGCGCGGTTTCCACATCCCCCACGGTGAGGCCGCGGGCAGCGATCTGGTCGCGGTCCAGCCAGATGCGCATGGCGTAGCGCTGGCGGCCGCCGATGCGGACCTGGGCTACGCCATCCAGGCTTGAGAAGCGATCCACCACATAGCGGTCGGCGTAGTCGCTCAGCTCCAGGGTGTCCATGCTCGAGGACGCCATGTTGAACCAGATGATCGGGTCGGCATCGGATTCGACCTTGGCGATTTCCGGCGGACGCGCCTCTTCGGGCATGCGGTCGGCGACGCGGCTGACCGCATCGCGCACGTCGTTGGCAGCCGCTTCGATATCGCGGCTGGCGTTGAACTCGATGCTCACCTGGGCGCGGCCGTTGGAGCTGCGCGCGTTGATGGTATCGATGCCTTCGATGCCGGCCAGCGCGTCTTCCAGCACCTGGGTGACCCGGCTTTCGATGACCGCCGCCGAGGCGCCGGTGTAATCGACCGACACCGACACGATCGGCGGATCGATGGCCGGCAGCTCGCGCAGGGTCAGCCGGGTGAAGGACATGATGCCCAGCACGACCAGCAGCAGGCTCATCACCACGGCAAAGACCGGGCGCTGGATGGAGACGTCGGACAGCTTCATCCTGCCGGGTCCGCGGGCTTGGCGGCGGGCGCGGTGTCGGGGCGGTCGTCGACCTTCAGGCCCGGCCGCAGTTTGCCGGTGCCGTCCACCACGATGCGGTCGCCGGGCTTGAGCCCGCTGAGAATTTCCACCACGCCGGCGCGGCGGGCGCCGCTGCTGACGTCGCTGCGCTCGACGCTGTGGTCGGCCTTGACCCGGTAGACGAAGGAATCGCGACCGACCTGGACCACGGCGATTTCGGGGATGACCAGCGCCTGTCGTTCCGGGCGGAACATGCGGATGTCCAGCAACATGCCGGGACGCAGGGCGTGGTCGGCATTGATGAAGTCGGCGCGGACGGTGACCGCGCGGGTGCCGGGATCGACGCGGGTATCGATGGTGGCCACCGTGCCTTCAAAGCTGCGGCCCGGATAGGCGACGCTGCTGGCAGTGACCTTGTCGCCGGTGGTGAGGCTGGCCAGTTCGGCTTCGGGCACCTGGAAGTCGACGTGCATGCGCTCGATGTCATCCAGCGTGGCGATGGTGGTGCTGGGGGTGACCAGCGAGCCGGCGCTTACCTGACGGATGCCGAGCACGCCGGCGAAGGGCGCGCGGACCCGGCGGTCGCCGATGTCCGACTGCATTTCGCGCACCCGGGCTTCGGCCGCATCGCGGATGGCGCGCTGGGTGTCCAGGGTGGCGCTGGCGACGAGTTGCTGGGCGGCCAGTTCGCGCTGGCGCTTGTACAGCTGGTCCGCTTCGGCGAAGGTGGCCTGGGCCTGCAGCAGGGCCGCCTCCTGTGCCTGCCCCCGCAAGGTCACCAGCGGCGTGCCGGCTCTGACCTGCTGGCCGCTGTCGAAGTGCACGGTTTCGATGATTTCGCTGACCTTGGCGGTGATGGTCACCGATTCACGGGCCTTGGCCGTGCCCAGCGCCTGGAGGGTGTCATTCCACGCCGAGGGCTGCACCACCTGGGTGGTGACCGGTACGGCGTCTGCCGGCCGGCGCGCGGCGTCGTCCTTGCTGCTGCACCCGACCAGGAAGGCCAGGGTGAGGCCAGCGGCGATGCGCGCGGTGATGCGTCCCGACATTTGAAAAAATCCCGTTAATTCCACGACCGCCGAGTGTACGGGTCGGGGCTGACCGGGCATATGTGCCAAGCGTTTACCGGGGCCGGCAGGGCGACCGGTGACGGGGGCAACGCCTTTCGTGCTGGGGTGGTCGAGGGGTGTATCGGTGTGTGTCAGAGCGTGTCGGATGACGTCAACGCCCCGCGGGAGGCCAATGTCGTGCGCCGAAGCCCCGTAGAGCCGACCGTTGGTCGGCTGCCCTTGAACCGACCGTCGGTCGGCTGACCTCGGACCGACCGCTGGTCGGCTGCCCTTGAATTCCCGCACAGGTACCACCAACGGTCGATACCCGTGCCTTGCTGGCGAACGGCGGATTCTCCGGCGTGCTCAATAGCGGTAATTCACCTTCATCCACACCGTCCTGCCCGGCTCGTTGATCCGGATCGGATCAGCGGGGAAGCCGAAATCGGCGCTGCCGGCCAGGTTCAGGTGCTCGCTGTAGGCGCGATCGAACAGGTTGTCGATACCCGCGCTGAGCTGCAGCGCATCGCTGAGGCGGTAGCCGGCGTTGAGCGCGAGAGTGGCGAAGCCGGCGCTGGGGCCGAGGTCGCGTGCCACGACATTGCCCTGGTTGGCGGCGACGCGGTGCTGGTGGGCGACGGCGCGGGCGAGTGCGCCCATGCTCCAGCGCTGGCCCTGCCAGTTGGCGCTCACGCGCGCCTCCAGCGGCGGCATCTGCGGCAGCGGCGTGCCGTCGCTGCGGTTTTCGCCCCATGCGTAGGCGAGCGTACCGCCGAGTTTCCACTGTTCGGTGAGGACCAATTCCGCGCCGGCTTCGGCGCCGGCGATGCGCGCGTCCACGTTGTCGGCCTGAGTCATGCTGCCCATCATGCCGCCCTCCCGGTAGGCGAACAGGATGTAGTCCTGCAGCCGGCCGGCGTAGGCCGATACCCAGGCGTTGAGGCGGTCACTGCGGTATTGCAGGCCAAGGTCGAGCTGGGTGGTTTTTTCCGGCTGGATACCGGCGAACGCGTTCGCCGCGCCCATCGGTCCCATGTCGGGCGAGAACAGCTCCCAGTAGTCGGGCATGCGCTCGCTGTGGCCGATGCCCGCATACCAGGTCAGCGATGGGGCGAGATCGCGTTCGATGCGCAGGAAGCCGCTGCCCAGGTCTTCGCGGCGCTGCTGGCCGGCGGTTGGATTGGGCATGGCCATCATCCCGGCGCGACGGCGTTCGTCGGTGACCTCGGCGCGGTCAATGCGCAGGCCGCCGACCCAGCGCTGCGCCGTGCCTTCGCCAAGGGTGATTTCGGTGAAGGCACCCAGGTTTTCGAAGCGCGCGTCGGTGTTCCAGGACTGCTGGCGATAGGTGTTGCGACCCATGCCGCTGCGGCTGCGGTGGCGGCCGTCCTGCGCATCGACGCCGGCCACCAGGGCGATGTCCTGCCAGCGCCACTCCGAGGCGATGCGGCCGCCCGTCGTGCGGCGATCGACATTGGCCGCCATCGGCATCGGCATGCTGCTGTCCGGGTTGGGCGTGCGCAGGGTGTAGTTGTCCATTACGTGGTCGGCGTCGTTGTAATACACGTTGGCCAGCAGCTTGTCCCAGGCGCCGGGCAGGTTGTCCTTCTCGACGCGGCCCGCATAGCTGGTGCGCTTGAACGCGGCGCCATCCATGCCACGGCCGGCATAGCGGGCGATGGCGTCGCCGGTGCCGGCCGACAGCTCCAGCACGGTGTCCGCATCGGGCGTCCAGCCGACGGCGACGTCGCTGTTCCACTTGCGCCACTTGGATGGCACGACGTCGCCGTTACCGTCCTTGTAATCGTCCGCTTCGGAGCGGTTGCCGTTGACCCGCACGTAGCCCTGCGAGGCACCGGCGGTGAGGTCGAGCACCTGGTCGTTGCGGTTGCGCGAGCCGACCAGCGCACTGGCGTTGAGGTCGATGCCCGGGGCATCGAAGCGCGGGGTATCGCGCTCGAAGCGCACCGTGCCAGCCGACGCACCGGCACCCCAGCGCACGCTCTGCGGCCCCTTGATGATGGTCAACCGGTCGAAGGTTTCCGGGGCGATGTAGGACAGCGGGTTGTCCATGCGCGACGGACACGCGCCGATCAGGTTGCCTTCGTTGCTGACGATGTTCAGGCGTGAGCCGAACATGCCGCGCAGGACCGGATCACCGTTGGTACCGCCGTTGCGGATGGCGGCAAAGCCAGGAACCGTCTTGAGGTAATCGGCGCCGTCGCTGGCCGGGACCGGCTGGCGCGGCAGGCGTGGGTCGGTGACCCAGTGCAGCGGCGAGGATGGCGCGCTGGCGGTCACCACCAGGGTGTCGAGGGTGCGGGCGTCGTCATTGGCGGCATGCAGCGGCAGCGCCGCCAGGGCCAGCGACARGGAAACAGACAGGCGCGTCAGTGCGCCCGCGCTGCGGGAAGCAACAGTCATGGTGAAACTCCAGAAAAGCACGCAGGCATGCGCCGCCATCACGGCGACACGGGCAGGAAGGGCGGTGGCTTTCAGGAGCGCGCGGGCGGGCCACGCGCGGCGTGGGCAGGCCAGCGCAGGCTGCGTGGCGTGGGCACCGCGCGACACGCGCGCGGCGCGATGACCGGCATCGCCGGCAACAGCAGGATCAGCACCGCCAGCCACGGCATCAGCCGCGAGGCCATCATGCAGTACTCGCAGGCGTCGCCATGCCCGGCGTGCTCGCTCATCGGCGGCGACGGTGCCGCTTGCTCGTGAGCGCCCTGCATGGTGTGCACCGGCATCGGCTGCGTCGCCATGTGATGGCGCTGCGTGCCGTCGTGCTGCATGTCCTGATGCGCCATGACGTGTCCGGCGTGGGCATCCAACGGCCCCGACATCGCGTGGGCCATCCCGGTCGGCATGAGCATCACCGGTGCCTCGGCGTGCGCCTGCTGCCAGCGGCTGACCAGCGGCGCCAGCGCCATCAGCAGCGTCGCCACGAAGGCAAGCTGAAGAAAGACGGCATACGGGCGACGGCGGACGTTCACCCCCTCATGGTAGCGCCCGACCTTGGGCAGGGCAGCCCGGAGCCCTGCGACCAACCGTCGCAGCGGCCCGTTCGAAGCGCCCACCGAACGCCTCAACCCTTCTGGAGAAAAGCCCCCTTCTGTTGAAGCGGGCGCGCCAACGGCGCGGGGTAGAGGAAGCATGCGCGGCCATCACCGTCGCTTCTCAGACGGTGATGGTCTGCGTCAGCGATTCCCAGGTGGGGGGCAGCGGCCAGTTGGCCTCCTGGTTGCCGTCGATCACCCGGCGCAGGTCGCGGGTATCGATCTGTGGGGCAAGCACGTGCACCAGCTCCAGCGCGTAGTCGCGCAGGACGCGATCACGCGGCAGCACCGCCCAGGCGATGCACTCGTCGATCGGGGCCGGGGCCGGCCACGCACGCAGGTCGTCGTCGCTGGCATTGACCGCCATTTCCGCCAGCAGCCCCACGCCCAGGCCGGTGCGCACGTAGGTCTTGATCAGGTCCGCGTCCAACGCGGTCAGCGCGATGTCCGGCGTCAGCCCGGCACTGGCGAAGGCCCGCTGCAGCGAGGAGCTGCCGCGGGTAGAGGATTCGTAGCTGATCAGCGGGTGGTTGGCCAGCGCCTGCAGGTCCGGTGCCGCGCCCGGGCGGTCCAGCGCATGCCCGCGCGGCACCAGCACCAGTCGGCGCCAGCGGTACAGCGGAATGGCCAGGCCGGCGTTGGGCTCACCGCCCGCGGTGCTGATGATCGCGATGTCCGCATCACCCTGGCTGAGCAGGTCCAGCGCATCGCTTTCGGCAGCCTGCTGCAGGTGCACGCTCACCTGCGGATAGGCCTGCTTGATCTTCGCCACCGCCGGCGGCAGCACGAAGCGCGCCTGGGTATGGGTGGTGGTGAGGATCAGCTGGCCCTGGCTTTCGCGACGCTGGTTGGCCGCGTAGGTGCGGATGTTGTTGGCTTCAGACAGCACGGCGCGGGCGCGGCCGATCACTTCCACCCCGGCCGGGGTCACCGCTTCGAGGCTGCGACCCTTGCGCACGAACAACAGGAAGCCCAGTTCATCCTCCAGCTGCTTGAGCTGCTTGGACAGGCCGGGTTGGGTGGCATGCACGCGCGAGGCCGCCAGCGTGATGTTGAGCTCGGCGTCGGCGATGGCCACCAGATAACGGAGTTGGGTCAGCGTCATGGGCGTGCGGCACGGCTGGCAAAGGGAGGGCAATCCGACTGTAGGGCAATTGCCGTCACCAGCTTATAACCAAATGTTGTTTAAGAAGGGTATCAGGTCATTTCCCGGGGGCATATGCCGGGTCTACGGTCTGCCCTGCCCTCTCCCCCTGCCGCGCCGCGCGCGGTGAACGGACTTCTTCGGAGCATCCCATGGCCCTGTACAACTCCATTCTGGACACCATCGGCAATACCCCGGTGGTACGCCTGAACCGCATCGCCCCCGACCACGTGAGCGTCTACGCCAAAGTGGAATCGTTCAATCCCGGTGGCTCGGTCAAGGACCGCCTGGCGCTGGCGATCATTCTCGATGCCGAGGCACGCGGCGTCCTCAAGCCCGGCGACACGATTGTCGAAGCGACCTCGGGCAACACCGGCGTGGCGTTGGCGATGGTGGCGGCCGCGCGCGGTTACAAGTTCGTGGCCACCATGGTGGAGACCTTCTCGATCGAGCGTCGCAAGCTGATGCGCGCGTACGGGGCCAAGGTGATCCTGACTCCGGCCGCCGAACGCGGCTCGGGCATGGTCCGCCGCGCGAAGGAACTGGCCGACGAACACGGCTGGTTCCTGGCCAGCCAGTTCGCCAACCCCGCCAACCCGGCCTACCACCGCAACACCACCGCGCCGGAAATCCTGCGCGACTTCGCCGGCAAGCGCCTGGACTACTTCGTCACCGGCTGGGGCACCGGCGGCACCCTGACCGGCGTGGGCGAAGTACTCAAGGTGGCCCGCCCGGAGACCCGCATCGTGGCGACCGAACCGGCCGGCGCCGCCCTTCTCAAGGGCGACGAATGGAAGCCGCACAAGATCCAGGGCTGGACCCCGGACTTCGTGCCCGAGGTGCTCAACCGCAGCGTGTATGACGAACTGCTGACCATCGAGGACACCCGCGCGATCGAAACCGCGCGCCGGCTCGCCGCCGAGGAAGGCATCTTCGTCGGTATCTCCGCCGGTGCCACCATGGCCAGCGCGCTGGACATCGCCGCGCGTGCCGAGAAGGGCAGCGTGATCCTGGCGATGCTGCCGGACACCGGCGAGCGCTACTTCTCCACCCCGCTGTTTGCCGACATCATCGAAGGCTCCGACGACGATTGGCTGGCCGGTCTGCCCTGATCGCCGCGTTGTCATCATGGCACCCCGCGACGCCCACCCTTCGGTGGGCGTTGTCGCATTCAGGTGTCGGGGTTTGCTTCATCTGGGGTGAAGCCGACACCCCGCATCGTGTATTTGCAAGGCAGTGCACACCGGGTCGCACTGCCTGAGACGATGATGACGCAACCTCGACCTGCTGCCCGGTACGGTGCAGTAACAAGGCGACATCCCGTTGCATGGACCCGGTTTCAGTCAGGAGTGGTACGCATGAAGATCGAAGTGTGGCAGGGCGACATCACGACCCTGGCGGTGGATGCGATCGTCAATGCGGCCAACGAATCCCTGCTCGGCGGGGGCGGCGTGGACGGCGCGATCCATCGTGCGGCCGGCCCAGGCTTGCTGGCCGAATGCGAAGCCATGGCGCAGATCCGGCCGGGCGTGCGCTGCCCGACGGGCGAGGTGCGTGCCACCGCCGGTCATAACCTGCCGGCGCGGCATATCTTCCACACCGTCGGCCCGGTCTGGCAGGACGGCCAGCGCGACGAACCGGCGCTGCTGGCCAACTGTTACTGGAAGTCGCTGCAGCTGGCTGAAAAGATGGACCTGCATTCGATCGCCTTCCCGGCCATCAGTTGCGGGGTGTTCGGGTACCCGCTGCACCAGGCCGCGCTGATCGCCGCCACCGAAACCGTCGCCTGGCAGCGCTCGCACCGCGAACCGCAGCGCATCATTCTGGTGGCCTACAACGCAGCGACGTTCAAGGCGTACCAGTCCGCGTTGGCCACGCTGGGCCAACCGTTCGAGGCGCCACCGTCAACGCTGCTGCCGTCGCTGGAGCTTGGGCTGCCGCCGGCTGCGGCGCACTGAGGGAGCGAACGCCGGTCATCTTGCCAGAGCTGGAGCGATCGACGTTGCCGTTGCCGTTGCCAAGGTAGGGTTACCCCCTGCCGACTGCCGACCCTCGGACACTGTTCAATGCCGGCATGGCGATGGAACGTAGCGGGCTTTTCGCGACCCGCTGTGTCCGGCCGGCATACAGCCCACGATCGCGATAACGCAGCGCACGTACAGTCGACCGCGCGGCGACCCTAGCGTGGACGCTGCGCCCGCCCGCTTTGTGAATCTTCGCCTGGCCGCACTCTGCCGCCTGAGGGACTTGCCAGCGTCGCAGACCGGTCACCGCGTCGCTGATCCAGCGGTATAGACCCATTCGTCGAAGAACGGTTGCAGCGAATGCCCAGCGGCCTTCTCCATGGCCCGCYGGAAATCGGCGGTGACCACCGAGCGTCCGTCGTTGGTGACGGTGTAGTCGCGCAGGCCGCGCCAGAACACCGCTTCGCCGAGTTCGCCGCGCAGCAGGTGCAGCACGTAGGCGCCCTTGCGGTAGACCACCGCGCGGTCATCGGCGGTAGGGGCGTTCCAATCGGCATACACCAGCGCGTGGTCCGCGCCCTTGGCCCGTAGCGCATCCAAGCGCTTGCGCCAGCCTTCCACCTGCGCCTGGTAGGCGACCTCGCCCTGCGCCTGCTGCAGGTAAGCGGCGGTCATGAAGTTGGCCATGCCCTCGTTGAGCCAGAAATGCTCCCAGCCGGCGCAGGTGACCCGGTTGCCCCACCATTGGTGCGCGGCCTCATGTGCCATCAACGCGGTCTGGTCGGCATCGTCGAGTACCTCCTGGCCGTACGCCTCGGACATCAACGACACACCCGCCATTTCCTGCCCGATGGTGCTTGCCACCAGCGCCTGCTGATAGTCACCGCGATATGGCAGCCCGGCGCGTGCCGCGAAGAAGCCGAGCATGTCGCCGGTACGCACGAACACCGTCCGCAGCTGCGCCGGCGTGCGGTCCACCGACAGGAAACGCAGCTGCACCGGACCCTGCTGCTGCGTGGCCTGCTGGTAGCGGCCGGCCGCGAAGCCATACACGTAACCGGGCATCGGCGTGTCCAGCCGCCAGCGATGTTCCCGGCGTCCATCGGCCAACGTGCGCGTGGGCAGCGCGCGGCCGGTGCCGGTGGCCAGCAGCGCCGGCGGCAACGTTACCGACAGATCCAGCGTGGCGCGCTCATCGGGCGCATCCACCGAGGGCATCCACTGGCTGGTGGAGAAGATCGTGTAGACCTCCTCGCGCTCGGGGGCGAACGTCAGGCCGAACGCCGGCGCACCGTGGTAGAGAATCTGCAGCTCGGCCGACGCACCGGGCTTCAGCGGCGTGGCCAGTGTGATGTGCAGCTGCTGATCGGCCTGCACAAAGGCAAGCGCGCGACCGCCCTGCTTCACCGACGTCACCTCGAGTGTGCCCGCATCGAGCGTGAGCGTGGACAGCGTCTGCACCGCCCTGAAACGAACGGTCTGCTGCCCCCGCACGCGCTTGGCGGCGATATCGGGCACCAGCGCCACGCTGTAGTGCAGCACGTCGAAACCGCGTGGCGGCATAGCGTGTACCACGCAGCAACCAAACAGCAGCGGTAACACCAACACCCCAACGCAGCGTCGCACGATCATGGCATCCATCCGGGCAATGTGGATCGCATCGTGCCAGACCGCGACGGGTAGAGCCACGCCATGCGTGGCTGCTGCCTGCTTGCGATCAGGCACCGCGCGCAGCCATCCGGGCGTTGCGCACAGCCCCCCGCAGGCACCGCGCACAGCCACCCAAGCACCGCGCGCAGCCACCCATGGGGTGGCTCTACCCCACCAAAAAAAACGCCGGCGCGAGGCCGGCGTTTCTTCATGTGCGGTCAGGCCGGTATCAGCCGTTCCACTTGCCCAGTGCCGCCTGGCCGTTTTCCTTGGCGCGGTCGTACACGGTCTGCTGTGCCTTGGCGATGTTGGCCTTGGTGTCCTTGGCCCACAGCTTCAGCGCGGCCTGCTGCATGGCGCGGCCGTAGGAGAAGCTCAGCGGCCACGGCAGGTTGCCCATCTGGTTCATGGCATCCAGGTGTGCGGTGGACTGCTCATCGCTCTGGCCGCCGGACAGGAACACCACGCCCGGCAGGATCGCCGGCACGGTGCTCTTGAGGCACATCACGGTCGACTCGGCCACTTCCTCGACGTCGGCCTGCTCTTCGCAGCCCTTGCCGGAGATGACCATCGAGGCCTTCAGGATGGTGCCTTCCAGCAGCACGTTCTGCTGGTACAGCGCGTCGAACAGCGAACGCAGGGTCGCTTCGGTGACTTCGTAGCACGTCTCGATGTCGTGGTCGCCGTCCATGATCACTTCCGGCTCGACCATCGGCACCAGGCCGCATTCCTGGCACAGCGCCGCATAACGGGCCAGCGCGTGGGCGTTGGACTCGATGCAGGTACCCGACGGGATGCTCTCGCCGATGTTGATCACCGCACGCCACTTGGCGAAGCGCGCACCCAGCTTGTAGTACTCCTGCAGGCGCTCGCGCAGGCCGTCCAGGCCCTCGGTCACCATCTCACCGGGGCAGCCGGCGAGCGGGTGGGCACCCTTGTCGACCTTGATGCCCGGGATGATGCCGTGGTCGGCCATGTACTTGGCGAACGGCACGCCATCCTTGGTGGACTGACGGATGGTCTCGTCGTACAGGATCGCGCCGGAGATATGCTCGTTCAGCTTCGGCGTGGTGAGCAGCATCTCGCGGTAGGCGCGACGGTTCTCTTCGGTGTTCTCCAGGCCGACGCTGGCGAAGCGCTTGCCGATGGTGCCGGTGGATTCGTCGATCGCGATGATGCCCTTGCCCGGGGCGACCATGGCCTGGGCGGTTTCAGCCAGCTGTTCGATGCTCATGTATTTCCTGTGGCGGGTGCGGGAAAACCGCAATTATAGCTCCCGCCTTCCGTGAACTGACCGTCCACGGAATCTGGAAACGCTTTCAGATGGCCAACGTGTGACGGCGCGACGTTTCCGCCGCGCCGCCGTGTGCTGCACTGCCGGGCGTCGCCCGGCCCTCCCCTTACAGGTCGCCCAGGCCGCTGGCGCGACCGTCTTCGCCCACTTCCAGCAGGCGCAGGGTGTTGGTGGCGCCGTGGGTTTCCATGTGCTCACCGCTGGTGAACACCACGCGGTCGCCGGCCTGCAGCTGGTTGGCTTCCACCAGCAGGCGGATGCTGCCGCGGGCCGCTTCGCGCGGGGTGAAGCCGCGGCTGTCGAAGTTGATCGGGAACACATCGCGCATCAGCGCCATCTGGCGGCGCGCGCCGTCATGGCGGGTCACCGCGAACACCGGTGCCGAGGCACGGAAACGCGACAGGTAGCGCGCGGTGCCACCGGATTCGGTCATTGCCACGATCGCGCGCACGCCCACGTGCTGGGACAGGAACATGGTGGCCATGGCGATGGCCTGGTCGGCACGCTCCAGCCCGCGCGGCGAGGCGCCGAAATCGGTCTCGGTCTGGAACTGACGCTCGGCACCCAGGCAGATGCGCGCCATCGCTTCGACGGCCTTGACCGGGTAGGCACCGGCGGCGGTTTCGGCCGACAGCATCACCGCATCGGTACCGTCGATGACCGAGTTGGCCACGTCCAGCACTTCGGCGCGGGTCGGGATCGGGCTTTCGACCATCGACTGCAGCATCTGGGTGGCGGTGATCACCACCTTGTTCTGCGCCAGCGAGGCCTTGATGATCTTCTTCTGCAGGCCCGGCAGCTCGGCATCGCCGATTTCCACGCCCAGGTCACCACGCGCGACCATGACCACGTCGCTGGCGTCGATGATCTCTTCCAGGTTCTCGATCGCCTCGGTGCGCTCGATCTTGGACACCAGCGCGGCATAGCAGCCATGCGATTCGGCGATTTCGCGCGCATCGTTCATGTCCTGCGCATTGCGGCAGAACGAGACGGCGATGAAGTCCACGCCGATCTTGGCCACGATGCCGATCAGTTCCTTGTCGCGCTCGGTCAGCGCGCCCAGCGACAAGCCACCGCCCTGCTTGTTCAGGCCCTTGCGGTCGGACAGCACGCCGTCGTTGAGCACGGTGTTGATGATGCGCTCGCCCTGCACTTCGATCACCTGCAGCTGCATCAGGCCATCGTCGAGCAGCAGCACGTCACCGGCGGCCACGTCCTGCGGCAGGCCGAGGTAGCTCACGCCCACCTGGGTGGTGTCACCCGGCGGCGGCGTCGCCGAGGCGACCAGGTCGAAGCGGTCACCCGCCTTGAGGTGGATCTTGCCTTCGGCGAAGCGCTCGATGCGGATCTTCGGGCCCGGCAGATCGGCCAGGATGCCCACTTCCACGCCCACCCGCTGCGAGGCGGCGCGCACGTCGGCGGCACGCTTGGCCTGGCCGGACGGATCACCGTGACTGAAGTTGAGGCGAACCACGTTCACGCCGGCGCGGAAGAGATCCTCCAGCACGCCCGGCGGGTCGGTTGCCGGTCCGAGGGTGGCAAGGATCTTGGTACGGCGCTGACGCTCAATCATGGTAAATGGGCTCCCGGGAAAGGATCGAAATTAGCACACCCTTCACGTCCCATGAATACGTTTACAGCCTTGCGGTGTCTGGGTTTGTCCGATGTCCCGCAGACAGCGCCGGACCGCCGCGCGGACATCGGCCGACGCGCGAATGGCGACAAGCCCCGACACGATTGGCTTTGCGCACGACATGCGGCGGCGTACGGGACGCCGCCGCAGCGGTCAGGCGAGCACGGTCAGCAGGTCATCCGGCGCGTTGGCCAGATGCTGCGCACCGGCTTCCTGCAGCTCCTGGGCCCCGCCAAAACCCCACAACACGCCGATATTGCGCATGTTGTGATGGCGCGCACCGGCGATATCCATGCGCCGGTCGCCGATCATCCAGCACTGCTGCGGGACCAGTGACAGCCGCTGCAGCGCCTCGGCCACCAGCTGCGGCTTCTCGCTGCGGCTGCCATCGATGGTCGCCCCGATCACGTCCTCGAAGCAGCTGCCGAACGGCAGGTGCTCGACGATGCGCCGCGCATGCGGCTCGTTCTTGGCGGTGACGATGGCCAGCCGATGGCCGCGATCATGCAGGGCCTGCACGACCTGGCCGATGCGCGGGTAGACCTCGTGTTCGCGCCAGCCGACCACGTCGAAACGCTCGCGGTAATACGTCACCGCCTGCTCGACATCGGCCGGATCGGCGAACAGCGGCGCGAAACTGGTGCGCAGCGACGGGCCGATCCAGCGCCGCAGTTCTTCCTGCGGCGGCACCGGCTTGCCCATCTGCGTGAGCGCATGCGCCACGCACTGGGTGATGCCGACCGCCGAGTCGATCAGCGTGCCATCCAGATCGAAGAACAGGACATCCCGCCCGGCATCGGCGTGACGCCCCACGGTCGCCATCACGCGCCCCGTGCGTCGAGCGCGGCCACGGCCGGCAGGGTCTTGCCTTCCAGGAACTCCAGGAACGCGCCGCCGCCGGTGGAGATGTAGCTGATCTGATCGGCGATGTCGTACTTGTCCACCGCCGCCAGGGTGTCCCCGCCGCCGGCGATGGAGAACGCCGACGAGGCGGCAATCGCCTGCGCCAGCGCCTGGGTGCCGTGGCTGAAGGCCTCGAACTCGAACACGCCGACCGGGCCGTTCCAGACCACGGTGCCGGCCTTGGCGATCAACCCGGCGTAGTGCCGGGCGGTGTCCGGGCCGATGTCCAGGATCAGGTCATCCTCGGCCACATCGGCCAGCGCCTTCACCGTGGCCTCGGCATCGGGCAGGAACTGCTTGGCCACCACCACGTCGGTCGGCAGCGGGATCTCGGCGCCGCGCGCCTTGGCGTCGGCGACGATCTGCTTCGCCGTGTCCAGCAGGTCCGGCTCGTACAGCGACTTGCCGACCGGGTAACCGGCCGCGGCGATGAAGGTGTTGGCGATGCCGCCGCCGACGATCAGCTGGTCGACCTTGCCGACCAGGCTGGAGAGCAGCTCAAGCTTGGTGCTGACCTTGCTGCCGGCCACGATCGCCAGCAGCGGCGTTGCCGGGGCGTGCAGGGCCTTGGCCAGCGCGTCCAGCTCGGCCATCAGCAGCGGACCGCCAGCGGCGACGGGGGCGAAGCGGATCACGCCGTGGGTGGAGGCCTGCGCACGGTGCGCGGTGCCGAAGGCATCCATGACGAACACGTCGCACAGCGCCGCATACTTCTTCGCCAGCGCTTCATCGTCCTTGGCTTCGCCGACGTTCATGCGGCAATTTTCCAGCAGCACGATCTCGCCGGGCGCGACCTCGACACCGTCGACCCAGTCGCGCACCAGCGGTACGTTCACACCGAGCAGATGCGAGAGCCGCAGCGCCACCGGCGCCAGCGAATCCGCGTCGCTCCACACGCCTTCCTTCGGCCGTCCCAGGTGCGACATGACCATGACCGCCGCGCCCTTCTCCAGCGCCATCTTCAACGTCGGCAACGATGCGGTGATGCGCTGCTCGGAGGTGATGTTGCCATTCTCGATCGGCACGTTGAGGTCCTGGCGGATCAGCACGCGCTTGCCGGAGAGATCGAGGTCGGTCATGCGAACGATGGACATGGGCAACTCTTTGGCTGAAAAAGGAAAGGGCGCCGCGCACGGCGCAGACGCCCATTGTCCCGGCTGCGCGGGCGCATCGCAAATTTTCGGGCAGAAGCGGAGGCAGGAGCAGGAGCCAAAGCCAAGTCCAACGCCAACGCCCTGCGGCCGATGCTCCTGCGCGGTGCGAGGGCCTGTAGGTTCACGGGACACGCTGCAAGTCCCGCTCCGCGGCCCGGCCCAGCCGCTGGCGGCTGTGCGTTCGGACGCATGCGAGGCAGTGCCCCGCAAGCAATGCGCCCTCACACCTGTAAGCTCCGTCGCCGCATCCATGCGGCTCAGGGTCCCGTGAACCCACAGGCCCCCACACTCGACAGTAGGTCGGTGCGCATGGAAAAGCCCACCGGTAGTGCCGGGCGCTGCCCGGCAGCTCTTCCCCCCACCGCCAACGCGACCCACTGTCAGGAGGTGGGCGGGTAGCCTTGCCCAGGACCGTGTGTTGCCATGGATGGCAACACCGAGCCCCCAAAGACGGGTTTACGGCGTGTTCTGGGCAAGGCTACCCGCCCACCTCAGGCCAAGAACGTCAAGGCGCTGCTACCAAAAGCGCTGCTGCTGGCCGCTGCTCCGGAAGCCGTTTCCCGCGAGGCAGTTCTTCCCGCAGAAACCAGCCAATCCATCACTCCGCAGCACCGCCTGGCTTCTGCCGCAGCACGCTCACCGCAAACCCACCCACCACCAGCACGCCCAGCACCAGCAACCCCCACAGCAGCCAACGCTTCCAGTCGCGCTGCGGCGCCACCGCCGCATCGCCGGCCAGCACCTGCGCCGGGCCCTGCAACGTGGCCAGCGCCGGTTGCCACTGCGCCCCCTGCTGCTCCCGCAACTGCGCGATCACCGTCCCCACCGGCGCATCGCTGCGCGCCATACGCACACTGCCCGCCGCCACGCTGTAGGGCCCCTCGCCCTGGCTCAGGAACACCAGCGCTTCGGGCTGATAGCCCAGCTTCAACGTCGGCGCCGCGCTCGGCTGCGCCTGCCCCGCCACCAGCTTCCAGTAACGATCACGACTGGGCACCGGCAACGACTGCGTCTGCGACCGACGCCGCTGCGCCGCATCCTGCACCTGATAGGCCACCCACGGACCGGCGCGCACCTGCCACGGCTGGTTCGCATCATCGCGACTCAGCAACGTCCACTGCACCACGCTGTTGTCGGCCGTGGCGATGTCCACCTGCGCAATCGGAAAGCGCCCCTCCAGGCGGTACTCGAACTCACCCGGTTTGCCCGCTGTGTCCGTCAGCGACTGCCAGCGCCAGTCGATCGACTGCGCCGCCGGCACCAGCTCGGCCTGCACCGCCGACAACGCCGGCAGCGCGTCGGCGTCCATCGGCAGAATCCGGAAGTACTTCGCCTGGTGCCCGATTTCAATGCGCCGCTGCTGCAGGCGCTGCCCATCGTGCTGCAGGTCCACCAGCGGCACATCGTCGGTGATGCGCTGCCACTGCCGCAGGTCGTCGCTGGCTTCCACCCGCACCCGCGCCTGCAACGCCGTCTGCGTCTGCCAATCCAGCCGCAGCGCCTGCACGCCCACGTGCAGCGCACTGGCATCGACCAGCCAACCGGCGGCCTGCGTGCTGGCCGCGCCGCTGCGCCCCAGTCGCGCTTCCACCCGGCGCACGCTGCCGTCGGTGTTGCGCTCTGTCAGTAGTTGCAGGTCATCGGCGGCCGCGCCGGCCAGCGCCGGCAACGGGAACCACGTCAACGCCTGCCATTGCGCCTCGCGTGCCAGCGGCTGGTCGGCCGCCAGCAGGGTCGTCGGCAGCGCCTGGCCCTGCGCATTGAACACCTGCACGTCGGCCAACTGGGGCGACACCGCGCTGCGGTAGACCGCTTCGTCCAGCAGCACCCGGTAGGCACCGGCCTGCGGCTCCGACAGCTGCAACGGCCATTGCTGGCGATAGTCCTGGCGCGCATCGGCGGCCAGTGCCAGGGACGGCAGGGCGGCCAGCGACAGCGCCGCGATCAGGGTGCGCATTCGATTCACGGGTGTGGCTCCACGGCGGGTTCCGGGGCGCGCGGCGGCGCCGGCGCGAGGTAACCCACGACCGTGCACAGCAGGCCGTAGGCGATGAAGGAGGAAATACCCAGCAGGTTGCCCAGGTGCTGGCGGTCGATCAGCACCAGCTTGGCCAGCACCACGCCCATCAGCACCGCGCCGACCAGCCACAACGTGCGCTGGCCGCGACGCGAGCCCCATACCCAGCTGATCACGCCGAGCACGCTCCAGACCACAGTCAGGCTGGTCTGGGCCAGGGTCGAGGACCACAGCGCGTCGTTCCAGGCTACGCCGCCCCAGTGGTGCACGGTATGCAGCGTGGTACTGGTAAGCAGGATGAAGCCGGCGATGGCCAGCAACGGCACGCGCATGCCACGCGGCCCGTCCGGCGCCTGCGCCGACCACAACCAGCGCGCCGCCAGCGCCAGCACGGCCAACTGCACCAGTTCCATTGGATTGAGCAGCGGCAGCCACGGCAGCGGTGCCGATCCGGCCGGCAGCATCAGCAGGCCCAGCCAGGTGACCCCAAGGACCACGAACAACGTGGAGGTCAGCGCCGTGCGCAGCGCATTGAAGCGCGCGCCCAGCGGCACGGCCAGCCACGACCAGCGCAGCAGCGCGGTAGCGGTGACCAGCAGCCACGGCAGCACCCCCAGCGCGATCGACCAGCCCTGCGCCAGCACGAAGTGGTCGGCCAGCCACGTGCAGGCCAGGGTGACCACCGTGGGCCACAGCAGCCACCAGCTGAACTGCGCCGCCAGTGCCGCGCGGTCCTGTCCGCCGCGCAGGCACCACAGGCTGCGCACGCCCAACACTGCAAATACCGCCCAGGCCACGGCGCCATAGCCGGCGAACGGCTGCTGATGCACATCGGCCTGCCACAACGCCAACGGGAACGCGCTCAGCAGCATCGCCAGCGTGGTCAGCGCCAGCGCGCGGGCCGGTGCACGGCGGTGCACTTCGGCGGCGGCCCAGGCAGTGAACGCCACCGCGATCAGCAGCGCATCGGGGCGGCTGTCGCGCGCGACGAAGCGGCCGATCTCATGTGCCACCCCGCCCAGCCACCACAGCAGGCCCCACAGGTAATAGACGATCGCCGGCGCATCCTGCTGCGCGCGTCGATAGCTATGGGCGGACGCGAAGCCGGCCAGGGCCAGCAGCACGCCGCTCATGAAGGTCGCATTGGCGATCGCGGTGGCGTCCTGGTGCCAGTAATCGGCCCCGACCACAAAGCCGAACGCCGCGCCCAGCTGCAACAGCGCACCGGCGATCTGCGGCAGCCAGCGCTTCTGGCGCAGGCCCAGCCAGACCAGCCCGGCGCCTTCCAGCGCGAACACACTGGCGGTGGCGCGGGCGGACAGTGCCAGCGGCACCGCCAGGGTGGCAAACCCCACCGCCAGCACCGCGTGCGACTGGCCCAGCACGGCATAGCGCGCGCGCCGGATCAGCGCCCAGCCCAGCACTGCATACAACGCGGCCAGCGCCAGCGCACACAACGCCAGCAGCAGGCGGTCGTCGTGCAGCATGCCGGCCTGCAGCGAGAAGGCGACCAGCGGCGTGCCGAACACCAGGCTGCCGTCGACCAGATCGCGCTTCTCCGCCGGCTGGCGGCGCGCATAGAGGATCGGGATGAGCAGGTAGAAGACGAAGAACAGCAGCAGGAACGGCTCGGTGCTGCTGAACTTGTCGGCGTTGTACTGCAACACGCCCCAGGCCGTACCGATGCCGAAGGTAAAGGCGAACCCGAGCAGGTTGAGCACCCGCCACGGACGCCACCAGGCAATGGCCAGGATGGCTGCGTTCAGCACGGCGTAGTAGGCGAACAGCGCCACGTGGTTGCCGCTGCCGGTGGACAGCCAGATCGGCGCCATGAACCCGGCCAGGATGCCCAGCACGGCCAGCGTGCGCGAATTCTGCACGACCGCCAGCACGCCCATGCCGGCGATCAGCAGCACGCTCATCGCAAATGCCGGCAGTGCATCGATCAGGTCATAGCGCTTGAACGCGGCGAACAGGGTCAGCAGCAGCACGCCGATGGTGCCGCCCTGCAGGGCCAGCGCAAACAGGCGCCGGCTATCGCGCTGGATCCAGCCGAACACCAGCCCGCCCAGCGCCGCCGCGGCAATCGCGGCCAGGCGCAGTTCGATCGGTGCGTTCAACCAGCCCTGGTCACTGGCGTACTTGAGCAGCGCAGCGACACCGGCCAGCAGCACCAGCATGCCGATCTTGACCGGTACGTTGCCCTCGGTGAACCACTGCTTGATCGTGCCGATGATCCGCTCGCCGATGCCCGGGCCCTGCGGCGGTGCGGGCGGGAATGGCGCGCTGGCCGCCACCGGTGCAGGAGCCGACGACGGCAGTGGCGGTGGACGGCGCGGCGGCTCCGGGGTGGCGGCCAACGGCGCGGCAACCACCGCCGGTTCGGGAGGCGGTTCGGCRGCAACCGGCGTCGGCGCACGGTAGGCGGTCTCAGCCCAGCCCAGCGGCGTGCTGATCGGCACCTCGGCCGACGGTCGCGCGCTGGCATGGAACTGCTGGCTCTCCAGCGCGGACACGCGCCGACGCAGGCCGGCGATCATCACCAACGCCACCACCAGCAACACCGGGATCAGCAGTACCACTACCGCCAGCAGGACAATCAGAGCTTCCATTCCACGCCATCCTCAAAGGGGAGCCCCGGCGGCATCCTGCCGACGCCATGCCGGTGGCACGCGGCCATGCTAATGGATCGGCGGCAACTGCGGGGCGCCCCCTGCCCGCCCCTGTGCCGAGCCACAAACGACGAACCCCGGCACAGGGCCGGGGTTCGCAGGAATCACCGAGGCTACGCCGCGCTTACTTGGCGGCGACGACCTTGGCCATTTCCAGGCACTTGTTGGAGTAGCCCCACTCGTTGTCGTACCAGGACACCAGCTTGACGAAGGTGCTGTCCAGGGCGATGCCGGCGTCGGCATCGAACACCGAGGTGTGGGTCTCGCCGCGGAAGTCGGTGGCCACGACCTTGTCTTCGGTGTAGCCCAGGATGCCCTTCAGCGCGCCTTCGCTCTGTGCCTTCACTTCGGCGCAGATCTCGGCGTAGGTGGCTTCCTTTTCCAGTTCGACGGTCAAGTCGACCACCGACACGTCCGAGGTCGGCACGCGGAAGCTCATGCCGGTGAGCTTCTTGTTCAGCTCCGGGATCACCACGCCGACGGCCTTGGCTGCACCGGTGGAGGACGGAATGATGTTTTCCAGGATACCGCGGCCGCCGCGCCAGTCCTTGTTGGACGGGCCATCGACGGTCTTCTGGGTGGCGGTGGCCGCATGCACGGTGGTCATCAGACCGCGCTTGATGCCCCACTTGTCGTTGATGACCTTGGCCAGCGGGGCCAGGCAGTTGGTGGTGCACGAGGCGTTGGAGATGATCGCCTGGCCGGCGTAGGTCTTGTCGTTCACGCCGAACACGAACATCGGGGTGTCGTCCTTCGACGGCGCCGACAGGATCACCTTCTTGGCGCCGGCATCGATGTGCTTCTGCGCGGTGTCCTTGGTCAGGAACAGGCCGGTGGACTCGATGACGACGTCCACGCCGACTTCGTCCCACTTCAGGTTGGCCGGGTCGCGTTCCTGGGTCAGGCGGATTTTCTTGCCGTTGACCAGCAGGTCGCTACCGGACACTTCCACGTCGGCCTTGAAGCGGCCATGCACGGAGTCGTACTTCAGCATGTACGCCAGGTAGTCCGGCTCCAGCAGATCGTTGATGGCGACGATTTCGATGTCATTGCCGAAATTCAGCACGGCCGAGCGCAGCACATTGCGACCGATGCGACCGAAACCGTTGATGCCAACCTTGATTGCCATGTTCACAAGCTCCTGCAGCCGCGACGGTGCGGCGCCGATGGAAAGGGGCGTTCATTCTAGCAGGGCCGAACCGGGGCCAAGGCCCCGATGGCGAATGGAAACCGGTTACAGGGTCAAAATCCGCGGATTGATCCGGATCAAGGCGCAGCGGGGCCGGGACGGGAAAACTGGCCCCATTCCACCCCGCAACGAGACACCGTCATGCGCAAGACCTCCCCCCTCCTGCTGTCCAGCCTGGCCGCCGCGCTTGCCCTGGCCGCCGCGCCCGCCATGGCCCAGTCCAAGGGCGACTGGACGATCGGTGCCGGCGTGCACCAGGTGGCCCCGAAGTCCAATAATGGTTCGCTGGCCGGCGGCACGCTGAAGGTCGATGTCGACAACGACATCAAGCCGACCATCACCGGTGAGTACTTCATTGCCGACAACCTGGGCATCGAGCTGCTGGCGGCGCTGCCGTTCAAGCACGACATCAACATTGCCGGTCTGGGCAACGTGGGCAGCACCAAGCACCTGCCGCCGGTGATCTCGCTGCAGTACCACTTCAACAGCAAGGGCAAGGTGTCTCCGTTCGTCGGCGCGGGCATCAACTACACCACGTTCTTCAGCGAGAAGACCGGCGGCGCGCTGGCCGGGAGCAAGCTGACGCTGGAAGACTCCTGGGGCCTGGCCGCGCATGCGGGCCTGGACTTCGCGATCAACGACAAGGGCTCGCTGCGCGTCGATGTGCGCTGGATGGACATCGACAGCAAGGTGAAGCTCAACGGCGAAAAGATCGGCACGGTCAACATCGACCCGCTGGCCTACGGCGTGTCCTACGTGTTCAAGTTCTGATCGGCGGATCAGAACCCGACAGCGCAACACCCCTCGCAGCAAGCGTTTTTCCCCGGCTTCGGCCGGGGATTTTTTTTGGAACTTCTCCAATGGACGCAGCATCCTGTTCCACGGGCTGGAGCAGATGGCGTGCGGCGGCGCTGCGCGCGTGACCGGGTATGCAGTGATCGGATGGCGTCTCCGATCGGGTCTGTCGCGCGCGTGAGGGCCCCGTCGCGGCCGGTAGGCCCCTGGCGCAAATGTCCCC